>NZ_JBFJMY010000587.1:0-2224 GCF_041633695.1 Hydrogenophaga sp. | reverse complement strand
CCCACCAGGGGCACGAACTGCTTGGGGAAACTCTGGCGGCTCAGGGGCCAGAGCCGGGTGCCCGAGCCGCCGCAAAGGATGATGGGAGTGATGGCGGTCATGGGTGTGGGTGCGCTTGTCTCAATGTTCGACTTGGGTGGTTTGGGCAGGGGGTGGTGCGGCGGGTGGCGTGGCGGGCGGAGTGGCTACCCGGTTGCGGGTGAGCGCGGCCAAATCGCTGTCGGGTATGGGGTGCAGGCGGGCGCGGCGCGCCAGGCCTTGGTACAGCAGGTGGTACACCAGCACGCAGCCCACAAAAGCCAGCGCCAACACCGACCTCGAAGCGCCTTCCAGCACCACGGCCAGTGTGGCGGGCAGGGCCGCGTACAGCCACATCAAGGGCGATACCGCTGCGTTGCGCAGCCGGGGGCGCCAGTGGGGCATCCAACGCATGATCACCTGGGTTTTGACCAGGCTGTGCAGGTGCAGGCTGTCGGGCTCGCCGGCGGGGGCCTTTTTCCGCCAGCGGCGCCACACGCTGTACAACACCTCGATCACCGGGTAGCCGCAGGCCAACAACGCGGCCCAGGCCGAAACGGCCGGGTTGCGCATGAGCAGCAGCACCGCCAGCCAGGCCAGCGCAAAACCGATGAGGTAGGCACCGCCATCGCCCAGAAACAGTTTGCCCAGCGGAAAGTTCACCACCAGAAAACCGAGCACGGCGGCCGCCACCAGGGCGCAGCTCAGGGCCAGGGCCACGTCGCCTTGCAGGGTGGCCATGCTGCCCAGCGCGGCCAGGGCGATCAACGAGGTGCCACTGGACAGGCCGTTGAAGCCGTCGATGATGTTGATGGCATTGGCCACCCCTGCAGCGGCGAAGGCGGTAAAGGCCACCGCCAGCGGCATCCAGGTCAGCCATTCGTTCACAAAAGGAATGCCGACGCGGTTGAGCGCGATGCCGGTGATGCCGCAAGCCAGCGCACCGCTCACCATGGTGGCCAGCAAGCGCGCCCGCACGCCCACCTTTTTGGTCACGTCTTCCAGCAGGCCGGCCGCAAACGCCGGCACGCCGGCCAGCAACAGCGGTCCGAGCAAGGCCTTCACCGGGGGCGGCGCCACCACCCACGCGCACACCATGCCGGTGGCAATGGCCACGCCACCGATGCGGGGGGTGGGCTTGGTGTGGAATTTCTGCACGCCCGCCGTGTGGTCCAGGCTGAAGTGGCCGTGCCAGCGCTTGGTCATGACCAGCAACAGGCTCACAACCAGCGAGGTCACGAAGACGTCAAGATAAATGGGCACGCGGTGTTTCCCCGTTCGGTTTCTGGGCTCAGGCCTTGCCCAGGGCTTTGCGCCACGAGAGGCGCAAGGCATCCAGCTTGTGGGCCGAGTCTGCTTCTTGGCGGGCATTGCGCACCGACTGGCGCACAAACACAAACAGCAGCAGCGCAAAGCCGCTGGCCAGGGTGGCGAGCACCGCAACCAAAGCCTTTTTCGGTTTGCTCTTTTTCTCGGGCGGCTGGGCCTGGTCCACCACCTGGATCACCGCGCCCTCGCGGCTTTCGTCGACCCGAGCGATCTCGTATTGCTTGGCAAACAGTTCGAACAAGGTTTCAAAGTATTTGAAGTCGCGGTACTTGGCCACGTAGTCGCTGTCGCCCTCTTGGGCCTTGGCTGGCGTTGCACTCTCGGCACGGATCAGTTGAGCGCGCAAGGCCGCGAGTTCGGTGCGGGCCTGTTTGAAATCGGGCGCATTTTCTGTGAGGTAGCCGCGCATGGTGGCCAGTTTCACTTCTTGCGCGGTGATGCTGGCTTGCAGTTGTGCCAAGGCCTCTACCGCCACTTCCGGATTAGCCTTGAGCGCGCTGCTGTTCACGCCGCTGGCTTTCAGAGCCTGCTCGGCTTTGACGAGGTTGTCTTTGGCGTCGGCCAACTGCTTCTCAAAAAACAGGCGACGTTGTTGGGCTTCGGTGACGGCCAGGCGGCTCAGCAACAGGCCCAGCTCTTCCACAGGGGCATTGGCCAGCTGGGCGGCAAAAGCGGGGTCTTTGTCGTCCACATCGACGGTGATAAGGCCGTCTTTGCCACTGCTGATGCGGGCGTTGTCGCTCAACACTTTGCGTGCGTCTTGCCTGAACTCGCTCTCGTAACGTTCCATGAGTTTGAAGCGTTCGATCAGCGCGTCTTGGATGGTGCGGCTTTGCAAAAAAGACACGAACTGGTCGTTGGGGTTTTTCAGGCCGGT
>NZ_JBFJMY010000586.1:0-2243 GCF_041633695.1 Hydrogenophaga sp. | reverse complement strand
GCAAGCACCGCGTCGATGTCGCGCTGGTCTTGCGGCGTGGACGCACCCGCGAAGGCCAAGGTCGCGGCGCCCAGGTCGAGATCGAACAGGCGATTGCCGAGGCGCGATTGGTAGTAGTAGTCGCGCTTGGGCTGCGCGGTGGCGACGATCTCGATCTGCCGGCTGTTGAGGCCGAAGCCCTCGTAGATCGTTCGAATCTGCGGCTCGGTCGCCTGCGGGTTCGGCAGGAAGATGCGGCTCGCGCAGCTCTCCACGATGGCCGGCGCGATGCTCGATCCCTGGATGTCGGCCAGGCTCTGCGTCGCGAAGAGCACCGACACGTTCTTCTTGCGCAGCGTCTTGAGCCACTGGCGGATGCGAGCCGCAAACACCGGGTCGTCCAGGAACAGCCAGGACTCGTCCAGCAACAGCAGGGTGGGGGCACCATCGAAGCGCGCCTCGAAGCGTGCGAACAGGTAGCCCAGCACGGCCATCACCGCCGCGCGGCTGCCCATCAGCTCCTCCATCTCGAAGCACTGCACATCGGCCGTGCCCAGCCGATCCTGGTCTGCGTCCAGCAGCTTGCCGTGTGCACCGCCCAGCACATAGGGGGCGAGCGCCTGGCGCAGCGCGTTGGACTGCAGCAGCACCGACAGACCAGTGAGCGTGCGCTGCTCGCGCGGTGCGCCGGCCAGGCTGCCTAGCGCGGACCAGATCGCGGCCTTCTCGTCCGGTCCGACGGCCACGCCCTCGTGCACCAGCCGGCCTTCGACCCACTCGGCTGCCCAGCTGCGGTAGCCTTCCTGGTCGATGCCGGCCAGCGGCTGGAAGGCGATGTCGCCATCGCTGCCCAGGTCGTAGTGCTCGCCACCGAGGCCCAGCACCGTCGCGCGCATGGAACGGCCCATGTCGAATGCAAAGATGCGCGAGCCGGGATAGCGCCGGAACTGCAGGGCCAGCAAGGCCAGCAGCACCGACTTGCCCATGCCCGTCGGTCCCACCACCAGGGTGTGACCCACGTCGCCAACGTGGGTCACCAGCCGGAACGGCGTGGAGCCCTCGGTGCGGGTCACGACCAGCGGCGGACCGTCCAGGTGCCGGTTGCGCTCCGGTCCGGCCCACACCGCCGACACCGGCATCAGGTGCGCCAGGTTCAGTGTCGAGACGATGGGCTGGCGCACGTTGGCGTAGGCGTTGCCCGGGATCGACGACAGCCAGGCCTCCACCGCGTTCAGTGTCTCCGGGATGGTGACGAAGCCGCGCCCCTGGATCACGCGCTCGGCCATGCGCAGCTTTTCGTCGGCAGCGGTCGCGTCGGCATCGAGCACCGTGACGGTGGCGGTCACGTAGCCAAAGGCCACCTGGTCACTGCCCAGCTCCTGCAGGGCCGCGTCGGCATCGGCGGCCTTGTTGCCGGCGTCAGTGTCCACCAGCGGAGACTCCTGTTGGGACAGCGTCTCGCGCAGCAGGGCCAGGACGTTCTTGCGCTTGGCAAACCACTGCCGGCGCAGCCGACCCAACTCCTTCTCGGCCTCGGCCTTGTCCATACACAGGAAGCGCGTGGACCAGCGGTAACCGAAACCGAGCCGGTTCAGGTCGTCCAGCACACCAGGCCAGGTGGACGTGGGAAACCCGCGCACCGTGGCCACCCGCAGATGCGCGTCACCCAGCATGGGCGCCAGACCGCCGAGCAGGGGAGCATCGGCCAGGAGCGCATCCAGGTGGAAGGGCACTTCGGGCACGGCCACCGGGTAGGTGCGTGGCGACACCGTGGTGCGCAGGTAGCTCAGCGTGTCCGCGTCCTGCAGCCAGGCGATCTCTGGCATCACGCCGTCGAGCAGGTCGAACACGCGATCGGTCTCTGCGATGAAGGCTGCCAGCCGTTCGCGCCAGTCCACACCGTTGCTGGAGCGGTTTTCGTAGAGCAGGCTGGCGGCTCGTGCGCGCGACTCTTCGGGCGGCAGGTACTGCAACGTGAGGTGGTAGCGGCTCTCGAAGTGGCTGGCCGAGTCCTCGAAGGCGGCGCGCCGCTCTTCGTCCACCAGCCACGAAAGGGCGTCCGGGAAGTCCGAGCGCGGGTAGTCCGAGTCCGGGCGGCGCTCGGCGTCCACGTACAGCACCCAGCCCGAACCCAGGCGGCGCAGCGCGTTGTTCAGGCGCGAGCTGGTGGCCACCAGCTCGCCCTGCGTTGCGCTGTCCAGGTCCGGCCCCCGAAAGCGCGCGGTGCGCTGGAACGATCCGTCCTTGTTCAGCACCACGCCGGG
>NZ_JBFJMY010000585.1:0-2245 GCF_041633695.1 Hydrogenophaga sp. | reverse complement strand
GCAGGGCGCACAAAGGCGAGGAAGGTCACCATCACCGCCACCGGATTGCCCGGCAGACCGAACAGCACGGACGAGCGACCCGCGCCGCCGAGCCCGTCGCCGGGCCGCCCCAAGGCGGGCTCAGCCCCCTCGGGGGGCAGTGACCCGTGCGGCGGTGGGGCGTGGGGGTCGAGCCCGTCGCCGGGCCGCCCCAAGGCGGGCTCAGCCCCCTCGGGGGGCAGCGACCCGCGCAGCGGTGGAGCGTGGGGGCAACTGATCCGGCCCACCGCCATGGGGCGCCCTGGGCGCATGGCGATGCGCCAGAACGCCACGTCGCCCAGCTGTTTCATCATGGCCTTGGTGTGGTCGGCCTCGCCCATGCTCACGCCGCCGCTGGTGATGACCGCATCGGCCTGCGCGGCGGCTTGGCGGAAAGCGGCTTCTAGCAAGGCGGGTTCGTCGCGTACCACACCCATGTCGATCACCTCCACACCCATGCGGGTGAGCAGACCGAACACCGTATAGCGGTTGCTGTCGAACACCGCGCCTTCGCGCGGCGCCTCGCCCAAGCTCAGTATTTCGTCGCCGGTGGAGAAGTAGGCGACTTTGAGCCGGCGAAACACCCGCACCTGGGGCAGGCCCAGGCTGGCCAGCAGACCCAGCGCGGCCGGACCCAGGGTCTGGCCTCGGGCGAGCGCCGGGCGTCCTTGCATCAGGTCTTCGCCCGCCAGGCGCCGGTTGTCGCCGGCACGCACCACATCGGCCGAGAACGTGATGCGATCGCCCTCGCTGCGGGTGAATTCGAGCGGCACCACGGTATCCAGATGGCCCGGCATGATGGCGCCGGTCATGATCTTCAGGCACTCGCCTGGGCCGACGGGGCTGGCCCAGGCCTTGCCTGCAAATGCGGTGCCCACCACCCGCAGCGAAAGGCTTTCACCGGCTTGCAGTTGCTCGCTGGCAAAAGCAAAGCCGTCCATGGCGGAGTTGTCGTGGGGGGGCACGCTGATGGGCGAGACCACGTCTTCGGCCAGCACGCGGCCCAGCGCGTCAAACAGGGCGACGGCTTCGGTCTGCTCCACCGGCGCGACCAGGCGCTCGAGAAAGGCGTTCACGCCCTCGGCCTTGAGGGCTTGCGGGTCGTAGCCTTGCAGGGCGGCGGCGATTTCGTCCAGGGTCTGGGTGTGGCTCATGGTCGGCTGTGGCGGGGTCAGGTGTTTTCGAGCGCGTGCAGCTCGGCCAGCGTGTTGGCGTTGAAGAAGGCGCGCGGCGCGTCGCCGGGCTGGTCAAACGGCACCAGCACCGTTTTGTGCAAGGCGGTCCATTTGTCGATCTTGCGTTGCCCGGCCTGGGTGAACGCCACCAGGCTTTCCAGCAACTCCACCCGCATCAGGCAGAACACGGGTTGGGCGCGCAACTGGCCGTCTTCTTCGGGTGCGGCGGCCATGGCGATTTCGGTGCTCTCGTCGTCAAACGCCTGGGCCAGGCGCTGCGCCAGATCGAGCGGGAACAGCGGCGTGTCGCAAGGCACGGTCAGCAGGTATGGCGTTTCGCAGCGCTCCAGGCCGGTCATGAAGCCGGCCAGCGGCCCCGCGTAGTCGCTCAAGGTGTCGGGCCAGACCGGTGCGCCAAAAGCCTCGTAGGCGGCGAGGTTGCGGTTAGCGTTCACCATCAGCTCGCCCACGAAACCGCCGTCTTGCATTTGCAGCCGCAGGACGGTGTGCAAGGCCAGGGGCGTGCCGTTGAAATTTTGCAGGCCTTTGTCGGCGCCGCCCATGCGCGAACCGCGCCCACCGGCCAACACGATGGCGGTGATTTCAGAAGAATGGATCAAGAGAAACCTCGGTGAAAGAAGTGATGTATCAGAGCGGTGCCCTATTCAGCACTCGCCGTGGAACCGCCCTTCGTCAGGCTCAGGACGGGCCACAGGCGTGGTCCCCTTTGGGGGAAGGCACGCAGCGGCGCAGGGGGGAATCGTTTAGCCACCGATATAGCTCATTTCCACCCGCCGTGCACCGGTGCCGGCATCGGGCGGCAGGCTGGCGCGCAATTCGGAATAGCGGTCGCTGCGTCCTTGCCAGACGGCGGCGATGGCCGAGCCCAGTTCTTCGTCGCTGACCCCGCCCCGCACCAGGTGGCGCAGATCGTGGCCTTGGCTGGCGAACAGGCACAGGTAGACCTTGCCTTCGGTGGACAGGCGGGCGCGGTTGCAGCCGCCGCAAAAAGCCTGGGTCACGCTGCTGATGACACCGATTTCGCCGGCTTG
>NZ_JBFJMY010000584.1:0-2255 GCF_041633695.1 Hydrogenophaga sp. | reverse complement strand
TTTGGGTCGAAAGCACCCGTTCGAAATCGGCTGCAACGGTCGTTCCAGACGAAGTGCCGTACCTGTGGCGGTACAGGCTCTGCGGCAGTAGGAGCCAGCACTCCAAGCTTCAAGTTGGCGTGGTGAAAAGTCGAAGAATGAGTGGCGTTCCCCTCCGTTCAAGCAGTTTTGCGGTGTACTGACTCGAGGCCATTCCCACCAGCGAAGCCTGTGACAGCTGTCACTCAAGGGAGTGACAGGTGCACGGGGTGTGACACCTGGCAGTTGAGAAAATGTCCTTTGGAATCAATTGCTTGACCCTGCGGGCGGCATGGCATGGGTCTTGATTGAAGAAGCGGTGCCGGCCCACATCGAGGCCGGCATCCACAGGAGACAAGACCCATGACAGATTCCACCCCCGCCCAGCAGGCCAGCCGCTGGCTGAGCGACTTCGGCGCGGCGCTGGCGACAGGCAAGCCCGAGGCTGTGCTGCCGCTTTTTGACGCCGACTGCTATTGGCGCGACCTGGTTTCATTCACCTGGAACATCCGCACCCAGGAAGGGCATGACGCCATTCGCGACATGCTGAAGGCTCGCCAGAGCGACACCGGCGCTTCCAACTTCCAGCTTGAAGGCGAGGCCACCGAAGCCGATGGCGTGGTGGACGCCTGGTTCACGTTTGATACCCGCGTGGCGCGCGGGCGCGGCCACCTGCGGCTGAAGAACGGCAAGGCCTGGACGCTGCTCACCACCATGACCGAACTCAAAGGTTTTGAAGAGAAGAAGGGCGGGCGCCGCGTCATGGGCGCCGAGCACGGTGCGCAGCAGGGGCGCAAGAGCTGGCTGGAGCGGCGGCAAGACGAAGAGGCGCGGCTGGGCTACGAAGAGCAGCCCTACGTGCTCATCATCGGCGGCGGTCAGGGCGGCATCATTTTGGCGGCGCGGCTGCGCCGCTTGGGTGTGCCGACCATCGTGGTGGAGAAAAACCCCCGCGCTGGCGACAGCTGGCGCAACCGCTACAAGTCGCTGTGCCTGCACGACCCGGTCTGGTACGACCACCTGCCCTACATGCCCTTCCCAGACGACTGGCCGGTGTTCGCCCCCAAAGACAAGGTGGGCGACTGGCTGGAGATGTACACCAAGGTGATGGAGATCAACTACTGGGGATCGACCACCGCCAAGAAGGCCAGCTTCGACGAAGCCAGCGGCGAATGGACCGTGGTGGTGGACCGCGCGGGCGAAGAGGTGGTGTTGCGGCCCAAGCAACTGGTGTTTGCGCTCGGGGTATCGGGTTACGCCAACGTACCCAAAATTCCCGGTGCCGAAACTTTTCTGGGCGAGCAACACCATTCCAGCAAACACAGCGGCCCCGAGGCCTACAAGGGCAAGAAGGCGGTGGTGCTGGGCTCGAACAATTCGGCGCACGACATTTGCGCCGCACTGTGGGAAAACGGCGCCGACGTGACCATGATCCAGCGCAGCAGCACCCACATCGCGCCCTCGAAATCGCTGATGGACTTGGCGCTGGGCGGGCTGTACAGCGAAGAGGCGGTGCAAAACGGCATCGACCACCACAAGGGCGATCTGGTGTTCGCCAGCGTGCCCTACAAGATCATGCACAACTTCCACATCCCCGTGTACGACGAGATGAAGAAGCGCGATGCCGATCTCTACAGCCGGCTGGAGAAGGCCGGTTTCCTGCTCGACTTTGGCGAAGACGGCTCGGGCCTGTTCATGAAGTACCTGCGCCGCGGCTCGGGCTACTACATCGATGTGGGCGCCAGCGAGCTGGTGGCCGACGGTCGCATCAAGCTCAAGAGCGGCGTGAACATCGAGTGCATCAACCCGAAGAGCGTGACCTTGACCGACGGCACCGAGCTGCCGGCCGACCTGCTGGTCTACGCCACCGGCTACGGCTCCATGAACCACTGGCTGGCCGATCTGGTGTCGCCCGAGGTGGCCGATCGCGTGGGCAAGGTCTGGGGCCTGGGCTCCAACACCACCAAAGACCCCGGCCCCTGGGAAGGTGAGCTGCGCAACATGTGGAAGCCCACCAACCAGCAGCAGCTGTGGATCCATGGCGGCAACCTGCACCAGAGCCGCCACTATTCGCAGTTCCTCTCGCTGCAGCTGAAAGCGCGTTACGAGGCGCTGGATACGCCGGTGTACGGACAGGCGCCGGTGCACCACCTGCGCTAAAGGTCTGCGGCAAACGCCTGTGCACCGGGTATCTGCCCCGTGCACAGGCCAGGGTTCGCCCATGCCCGACAATACCG
>NZ_JBFJMY010000583.1:0-2260 GCF_041633695.1 Hydrogenophaga sp. | reverse complement strand
TGGTCGCCCAATTGCCCGATGGCATCTATCTCACCAGCATGAAGCAGGAAAACCAAAGCGTCTTGATCACTGGCGTTGCCCAGTCCCAGGAGCGGGTCTCCGAGCTGTTGAGAAACCTGGCCAACAACAGCCCTTGGCTGAGCCGCCCGGAGTTGGTTGAAATCGTGGCGTCCAACATGACCCTGTCCAGCCGAGAGCAGCGTCGGGTGTCCAACTTCACAGTGCGAGTGTCCCTGAACCGCCCTTCTGCAGCAGGCACCACGCCTGCTGCTGGCTCACCCTCGGTTGCTCCGCCTGCGCCGGGTAAAGTCTGAATAGGGCCAACGAACCATGGTCACCATGCACAAGCCGAACTTGGATTTCAAGGAAATTCAAGACAAACTGAAAAACGAATTCACGGGGCTGGATCCCAATGATCCGTCGCAGTGGCCATCATTGCCACGCAATCTGCTATATATCGCCGTTTGTGTGGCCGTCATTGCAGGTCTCTGGTTCGCCTGGTTGAAGGACTCTGACGAGGAGCTGCTGGCAGAAAAGGCCCGTGAAGTGCAGTTGCGCGAGGACTACCGGAAAAAGCTGGTTCAGGCGGTTAATTTGGACGCCCTCAAGAAGCAATTGGAGCAGGTCCAGCAATACGTGAACCAGTTGGAAAAACAGCTGCCCAGCAAAGCAGAAATGGATGCGCTGCTGTCCGATATCAACCAAGCCGGTTTGGGTCGAAGTCTGCAGTTTGAGTTGTTCCGGCCCGGGCAGGTCATTGTCAAGGAGTATTACGCGGAATTGCCTATCACCGTGAAGGTGACGGGTACCTACCATGACATTGGCCTGTTTGCAGCAGACGTGGCGAACTTATCCCGTATCGTGACCTTGAACAACATGACTCTTTCACCGATTCGTGAGCGGGACGGGGTGCTGACAATGGACTGCATTGCCAAGACATTCCGGTACCTTGATCCGGAAGAGGTGGCCTTGCAGCAGAAAGCCATGGCGGGCCAAAAATGAAGTCCAAAACGTATTCTTACTTTGCGCTGCTGCTGGCTTGCCTCCTGGGGTTGCAAGGCTGTACCTCGTCGGAGCAGGAGGAGCTTCAGCAATGGATGGTGACCGAGCGCAATGGCATCAAACCCCAGGTGCAGCCCATTCCAGAACCCACCAAGTTCCTCCCTCAGGCCTACGGTGCTGAGCGGATGATGGAGCCCTTTAGCAGTGAAAAGCTGGTCAGTGTGATGCGTGGCAACGCGGGCATTACCGTGGCAAATTCCGCATTGATCGAACCTGAGTTGAATCGACGCAAACAACCGCTGGAAGCTTATCCGCTGGACACCATGGCAATGGTTGGCAGTTTGAACCGGCAAGGACAGTTGGTGGCGTTGGTGCGGGTAGACAGTTTGTTGTACCAAGTCAAGCCCGGTGGTTATCTTGGGCAAAACTATGGGCGAATAACCCGTATCACGGAAACCGAAGTGGTCTTGCGCGAAATTGTGCAAGATGCAGCCGGGGAATGGACCGAGCGCCCAGCGGCGTTGCAGCTACAAGAGGAAGCATCTAAATGAAAAAAGAACACTGGCGCGCTACTTTGGTTTCGGTGCAGCGCAATGCATTCAAGGGGATGCTGACAGCAATGGCCTTGCTGCTCCCTGTTTTTGCACAGGCTCAAAACGCCATTCAAGCTGTGACCGGTGGCGTGCAAGGTGGGGTTGAAGTGCTGCGGATCGATATGTCGGAAGCGTTGACCGCTGTGCCGGCTGGCTTCACGATCCAAGCGCCCGCCCGCATTGCTCTGGATTTTCCGGGGGTGACCAATGCGATCGGGAGAAGCACGATTGACTTGAACCAAGGCAACTTGAGATCGGTCAATGTGGTTCAAGCGGGTGACCGGACGCGCGTTGTACTCAACCTGAAGCAACCTGCAGCCTATCAAGCAAAGATCGACGGGAAATCGCTGGTGGTGGTGTTGGGGGGCGCGAATGCGAGCGCAGCCGCGCCGGCTTCTTCAACCGCCTTTGCGGAAAACAGGAACTTGGATGTGGTGTCGCTGAGGGACATCGATTTCCGGCGCGGTAACGACAATTCGGGCCGCATCGTGGTCGAACTGGCCAACAACCAAGTTGGAGTGGACATTCGGCAGCAAGGCCAGAACCTCGTTGTTGATTTTCTGAAAACTTCGTTGCCAGAGGGTTTGAGGCGGCGCATGGATGTGACCGATTTCGGCACACCTGTGCAGACTGTATCTACCAGTCAGAACGGGGATCGGGTTCGC
>NZ_JBFJMY010000582.1:0-2260 GCF_041633695.1 Hydrogenophaga sp. | reverse complement strand
GGCACTGCCACCCGAGGCCAGGCTGGTCGTGCCGTTGACGGTGTTGCCCGTCACGCTGGCCGTGATCGAGCCGGTGAAGCTGCCCACCGAGACGGCCGTGAAGTTGGCCGGCACCACGTCGGTGAAGGTCGCACCCGCCACCGGGCTTGGGCCCGCGTTGCTGATGCTCAGGGTGAAGGTCACCGTCTGGCCCACCGCCACGTTGGGGTTCACGCTGGTCTTGACCAGGCTCAGGTCGGCGCTGGGGGTGACGGGATCGGTGTCGGCCGCAGAACACACGCCAGCAGGCGTGGTGCAAGAGGTGGACGGATTGGTGTTGGTGTAGCCCGACGGTGGGGCCACGGTGGCGATGTTGGTGACCGAGGTCTGGGCCTGCGCAAATGGTGCAACCAGCAGCATCAGTGCCACCAGCACCATCATCGACAGACTTTGCAGTTGCCTAACCCAAGAAGTTGAAGCCCGCAGCAAAAAGGAACCTGACAACACCAGCATGGTTTCAGCCGCTTCTATTTATATTGGAATGAAAGTGCACCTACCTGCCTTAGGCAACAAGTACTACTCCGAATATTCTATGGTTTTATGTTGTCATCCCAGCTTTTGGACGGGGGCAAGGACGCAAAACCGCACATTTTTTGCCAGAAATGCAACGATTTGTTAGGCGACCGGGCGCGTGGGAGGGCCTGCCGTGGTGCTTGACGGCCTCTCACGCGCCACAGGATTCGCTCCGCGCAGGCCAAGCTACCGGGTGCGCGATCCATCGCCGGGTAATGTAAGCACCCACAAACTAACCAAAATTCGAATGGCGTGACATGGGTTGCACGCTAAAACTTGGCGCCAGACGCCTGTGTGAACGCCCGACGCGACACGCTCCGGAGGGCACTCCTCAGAAACCCGCTCAGTCGTCGGCAGCGCCGTCGTTCAGACGCAGCGTGCGCCGTCCACTTCCAGGCAGACGCCGGAGATGAACTCGGCTTCGTCGCTGACCAGGTACAACACGGCGTTGCCCACGTCCTGTGCGGTGGAGAAGCGCCCCAAGGGGATGGTGGAACGGAACTTGGTGAGCCGCTCCTCGGTCAATTCACCTCCGGCGAAAGACGCGCCCAGGCCGGTGGACGGGTTCATGACCGGATTGATGCAGTTGACCCGGATGTTGTCCGGCCCCAATTCGGCCGCCAGCGACTTGGATGTCGTGATCACCGCGCCTTTGGAGCCGTTGTACCAAGTGAGCCCAGGGCGGGGCCGCACACCGGCGGTGGAGGCGATGTTCACAAAGCTGCCGCCGCCGTTCAGACGCAAGGCGGGCACCGCGTGCACCGTGGCCAGGTAAATGCTTTTGACGTTGACCGCGTAGCAGCGGTCGAATTCGTCTTCGCTCACGTCCAGGGCGGGTTGGTTGCGGTGCGTCCAGCCCGCGTTGTTGACCATGGCGTCGAGCTTGCCATGGCGCGCGACCGCCGCGTCCACCAGGGCCTTCATGTCGGCGGAACGGGTGACGTCGGCGGCAAAAAACGAGGCTTTGCCGCCATTCGCGACGATCTCGGCGACCACGCGCTCGCCGCCTTCGGCGTTGACGTCGTTGACCAGCACCCACGCGCCCTCTTCGGCCAGCCGCTTGGCAATGCCTTCGCCAATGCCGCCGCCGGCGCCGGTCACGATGATGGATTTGTTCTGAATGCGCATGTTGTTGTCTCCAGGGATTGGGAAATCAACCGTGCCGGATGGCCACGGTTTTCAGGGTGGTGAAGCCGTACAAAGCTTCGAAACCTTTTTCGCGGCCATAGCCGCTGGACTTCACGCCGCCAAACGGCAACTCGACGCCACCGCCGGCGCCGTAGTTGTTGATGAAGACCTGACCGGCCTTCACGCGCCGGGCCATGCGGAACTGGCGCGCCCCTTCGCGCGTCCAGACTCCGGCGACCAACCCGAACGACGTGGCATTGGCGAGCTGCACCGCGTGGTCTTCGTCGTCAAATGCCATGGCGGCCAGCACCGGGCCGAACACCTCTTCCTGGGCCAGGCGGTGGTCTACCGGCACATCGCGCAACAGGGTCGGTGGCGCGTAGAAGCCCCCGGCGTGCACCCCTTCAGCGATCTGCCCCTGGGCCACGGTGGTGATGCCCGACTTGCGGGCATCGTCCAGAAAACCGTTCACGCGCTCCAGCTGTGACTGGCGGATCAGCGGGCCCAGGTCCAGGTCCATCCTCGGTGCGCCGGCGCGCAAGGCCGAAAAGGCTTCACCCACGCGCTGCAACACCGCTTC
>NZ_JBFJMY010000581.1:0-2263 GCF_041633695.1 Hydrogenophaga sp. | reverse complement strand
CAGCACACCCAGTTCGTGCTCTTCCTGTGCGATGGCGTAGTCGTCCTTGCGGGCTTGGGTGACCGCCGCCCGAAGCACGCTGTGCTCCACCAAAGTGTGCTGGGTCAGGCGGGGCAAGGTCCGCCCTTTGAGCCAGGCGCTGAACTCGGCGCGGGGCAAGGCGGCAAGCAGCACCCTGCCTGTGGACGTGGCGTGCACCGGCAAGCGTGCGCCCAGATGCAGGCCATAGGCCATGAGGCGTGGGCTACCCACCGAGGCACTGCGGGCCACGATCACCACTTCGTCGCCATCGAGCACCACGGCTGAAAACGACTCGCGCGTCAGCGCCGCCAGGCGGTTCAGCGTGGGCTGCAACAAACGGGGCAGCCGGGCCGATGCGAGGTAGCTGCCCGAGAAACGCAGCACCTTGGCTGAAAGCCAGTAGTGCGTGCCGTCGGTGTCCAGATAGCCCAGATGCGCCAAGGTTAGCAAATGGCGCCGCGCCGCTGCCCGCGTCAGCCCCGCCCGCTCGGCGGCCTGGGTCGCGTTGAGCCGCTGGCGCTCGGTATCGAAACTCTCCAGCACCGCCATGCCTTTGGCCATGCCTTCGATGAAATCGGCTTTGGCGATAGGCAGCGGTGAATGGCTCATGGAGAACGGAGGCTTCGATACAAGATGATTTGCGCGATCATCGCACAACCAATCCGGTGATCGCGCAAATCCAGGGTTTCGGGATTGTGTGCTTGAAGCGGCCTGCTTACGCTCAGGGTTCCTCCAACCAACCAGAGACAAACCCCGCGCACCGGTGCACAAGCGGTTGATGGATCGTGACCACGCGGCACCATCGGCCAAGCTGTCAAAGACAGTGCGGGGGTGACCCACAGTATGCGAACACAAGTTGCCATCATCGGCGCAGGCCCGTCCGGCCTGTTGCTCGGCCAGTTGCTGCACAAAGCCGGCATCGACAACGTCATCGTCGAGCGCCAAAGTGGCGACTACGTGCTGGGTCGCATACGCGCCGGCATTCTGGAACAGATCACGGTGGACTTGCTGCGCGAAGCCTGCGTGAGCCAGGGCGTTGACACCGACGGCACGGTGCACCACAGCATCGAACTGGTCTACAAGAACATCCGCCGCGCGATTGACGTGACCGGCCTGACCGGTGGCAAGGTGGTCACGGCCTACGGCCAGACCGAAATGACGCGTGACCTCATGCAAGCGCGCGCCGAAACGGGCTTGACCACCGTCTACAGCGCCGCCAATGTCAGCGTGCACGGCTTTGATGGCACAACGCCTTCGGTGCGCTTTGAGGTGGACGGGCAGGCGCAAGAGCTGCAATGCGACTTCATCGCCGGTTGCGACGGCTTCCACGGCGTGTGCCGCGCCAGCGTGCCCGAAGGCTCGATCACCGAATACGAGAAGGTCTACCCCTTCGGTTGGCTGGGCGTGCTGGCCGATGTGCCACCGGTCTCCACCCACGCCATCGTCTACGCCAACAGCGAGCGCGGCTTTGCGCTGTGCTCCATGCGCAGCCTCACCCGCAGCCGCTACTACGTGCAGTGCCCGATCGACGACAAGGTGGAAGACTGGAGCGATCAGCGCTTCTGGGACGAGCTGCGTTTGCGCCTCGATCCCGACCTGGCCTCGCGCATCATCACCGGGCCCAGCATCGAAAAAAGCATCGCGCCGCTGCGCAGCTTTGTGGCCGAGCCCATGCGCTTTGGCCGCATGTTCCTGGCCGGTGATGCGGCGCACATCGTGCCACCCACCGGTGCCAAGGGGCTGAATCTCGCGGCCAGCGACGTGAAATACCTCTCTACCGCCTTGATCGAGCACTACACCGAAAAAAGCGATGCTGGTATCGACAACTACTCGCAGCGTGCGCTGGCCCGCGTGTGGCGCGCCGAACGCTTCAGCTGGTGGCTGACCTCGTTGCTCCACCGCTTTCCAGACACGGGCGGTTTCGGCCAAAAAGTGCAAGAGGCCGAGTTGGAGTACCTGGTCAACTCGGAAGCCGCCTCGCGTTCGCTGGCCGAAAACTACGTGGGCTTGCCGCTGGACTTTGCTGAGTGATTTGGCCCACCCCTGCGCCGCGCTTTCAGCGCGGTGCGCCTGGGTTGAGCTAGTTTGAATGTGGGCGACGCTGTCGCCCGTTTGCATTGGTGACCCAAGGCTTGCGGTTAAATGGTTGGGCAACATTCAAAAACCGTTCAGACACAACCATGACGCTCTCCAAACCTGCCACATCCCCCCGACAGCTCAAGCCCTTGCACCGTGTGCGCAT
>NZ_JBFJMY010000580.1:0-2268 GCF_041633695.1 Hydrogenophaga sp. | reverse complement strand
GGTCGCCACCAGCGCGGCGCGCCGTACGACCTGCTGGGACCCAGGGGCGCGACCTTGCCCAAATGCCTCGAATACGATCATGAACTGCATCCTGCCCATTGTCCTATCCAAACCGCCAGGCCCGCACGTCGAATCTTGCGGCACCGGCGACGCCAGACCGTGTTTGGACAATACCTGTGTTTTCAGGCCAAAGCCCCCTGGTGAAGGGCGGCGAGACAAGCAGGCGACCGATACGACCCACGAAATGAGCGACCATGGTGCGAAAGGACACCCCATGAGCACCAACACCCGCGCATTCGCCACCCACGCCCCTACCGAACCCCTGGGCCTGTTCAACTTCGTGCGCCGCAGCCCGCGCGCCGACGATGTCGCCATCGACATTCTTTTCTGTGGCGTCTGCCACACCGACATCCACCACTCGCGCAACGACTGGGGCCGCGCCAACTACCCCATGGTGCCGGGCCACGAAATCGTGGGACGGGTGACGGCCGTGGGCGCAGACGTGACCCGCTTCAAGCTCGGCGATCTGGTGGGCGTGGGCTGCATGGTCGATTCGTGCCAACAATGCGCGCCTTGCGGCAAGGGTTGGGAACAGTATTGCGAAAGCGGCTCGACCTTCACCTACAACAGCGTGGACCGGCAAGACGGCTCGCCCACGTACGGTGGCTACTCCGACCACATCGTGGTGGCGCAGAATTTCGTGTTGAAGGTCCCGGAGAACCTGGACCCGGCAGCGGCAGCGCCGCTGCTGTGCGCTGGCATCACCAGCTTTTCGCCGCTGCGCCACTGGAAAGTGGGGCCGGGCAGCAAAGTGGGCGTGGTCGGGCTGGGCGGGCTGGGCCACATGGCGTTGAAGTTGGCCAAGGCCATGGGCGCCGAGGTGACGCTGTTTACCCGCTCGGCGGGCAAAGAGACCGACGCCCGCGCGCTGGGTGCCGACCACATCGTGCTCTCGACCGATCCCGATCAGATGGCGGCCGCCGCGAACCGGTTTGAACTGATCGTGGACACGGTGCCGTACGCGCACGATCTGAACCCCTATGTGCCCACGCTGGCGGTGGGTGGCACCATCGTGCTGGTGGGTTACCTGGGGCCGGTAGAGCCGGCGCTGAACTCAACACCCTTGTTGCTCAAGCGCAAGGCGGTGGCGGGCTCGCTGATCGGTGGCATTGCCGAGACGCAGGAGATGCTGGATTTTTGTGGCCAGCACGGCATCACCTCGGACATCGAGATGATCAACATCCAGGACATCAACGCCGCCTACGAACGCATGCTCAAGAGCGATGTGAAGTACCGCTTTGTGATCGACATGGCGTCGCTGAAAGAGGCGGCATAAACGGCCACTGACACGCCACCGGCAGGTGCGGCGCCGGTTGGGTCGGGTAGCTGGACCACAAAGACGGCAGCAAATCCGGTTCAGCGGCGCGATGCCTCGCGCTCCAGGTAGCCCAGGCAGAGAGACACCAATTGCCCACGCAAGGCGCGCAGCAGCTTGGGTGGTGCACTGCCTTCCAGCATGGCCCGGGTGGGGCCTACCATGGCGGCGGAGAACATATAGGCCGTCAGGGCAAGGTCGTCGAAGCGTGCGTCGGCAGCGGTGGCCAGCATGGCCGACAGGTCTGCGTTGCTGCGCAGGCCAACCGACTTCACCAGTTCGAGGGTGTCCAGCTCACTGGCCACCCGGTACAGCGCGCGCGCCTCGTCCACCCGCTCGGTCTTCACCCGCACAAAGGCCTCGACCACCACGTTCACCATGGTGGCCAAGGGTGCGTGATGCACCGAGCGGGCGGCTTCTTCAACGGCATCGCCCACCCGGCTCAAATGCCGTTGCAGCACGGCGTACAACAGCGCCTGCTTGTTGGGAAAGTACTGGTACAGCGTACCGACCGAAACCCCGGCCCGCTCGGCAACACGGGTGGTGGTTAGGCGCGGCACGCCTTCGCTCAGCAAAACCTGAATAGCGGCCTCGAAGACCGCGTCCACCGTGACCAGAGACCGCGCCTGCTGCGCCTGTTTACGGGGCTTCAAGGCCCTGGGGGTTGGCATGGACATATGCGAATTCAAATTCTGAAGCATTCTTCATATTATGAACACATCCACCAACAACACCAAATTGTTATGTCCACATATCTCATCACCGGCGCCACCTCTGGCCTGGGCCTGCAGGTAGCCCTGCGCTTGGCCCGACAAGGCGGGCACCAACTCGTCTTGCCGGTACGCAACGCCAGTCGAGGCGCGGCGCTTGTGCAGGCTTTGCATGCGACCGAT
>NZ_JBFJMY010000579.1:0-2270 GCF_041633695.1 Hydrogenophaga sp. | reverse complement strand
GGTCCAGTTCGCCAGATCGGCGATGCGCGCGCGCAGGGCCGGCAAGTCGGTGGTGGCCAGTGAGCGGGTGTATTTGGCGTTGTCCGCGTTGAGCGAAATGTAGGCGCCGGCCGGGTCCAGTGCGGGCTTGAGCGTGCCGTCGAAGTCGCCAGCGGCGCCGCCCACATTGATCGCGGCGAGGTAGCGGTCCACCGTCAGATTGCCGGCGGCGCCATTGGCCAGATCGGCGATGCTACCCTGGAAGGCGAACACGGTTTCAGAGCTGGCGCTGATGCCACCGTCTTTGCCCAGCAGACTGCCTTTGTCGGCCACCAGCGGGCTCTGATCGGGCCGGATGGTCACGATCGTGCCCAGCGCATAGGCCTTGTCGGCCACCCACTGGAAGGCGGATTCGTTGGTGGCGGTCAGGCTGTCGCGGTCGCTGAACAGGATGCTGGTGCTGGCGTTGATGTCGCGCATCAAGATAAAGGCGATGGCGTCCGGGCTGTCGGCGTTGGCGCCGATGAACAGGATGTCACCGGCTTGCAGCGTGGTGGGGATGGCCGAGGACACGGTGGTGAAGTCCAGTTGTTTCGTATCGCTCCAACCCACGAAGGCGTTGCCGGCCAGGTCGGTGATGGCGCTGGCGCTCACCAGCACGTGGTAGGCGGTGCCGGGGCGCAGGTCGGCGCTGGGGTTGATGTCGACCGTGTTGCCGCTGATGGTCACTTGCGTGAGGTCGTTGGCGTTGAGCACGCGCACATCGTCGCTGCCGTTGCTGATCGTGATGGTGCCGGTGCCGGCCTTGACGGCTTCGTTGAAGGTCAGCAGCACGCGGCTGCCGGTCACGGCCAACGCGCCGTCGCCCGGGGTGGAAGACACCAGTTCCGGGACGGTGATGTCGCTCACGGTGGTGAAGCTCAGCGCCTGCGTGCCCAAGGCCGCCGCGCTTTCACCGCCCTGGCCCTGGATGGCGCCGCTGGCGTACTGGATGGAATAGGTGGTGCCGGCTTGCAGGTCCTTGGCGGGGTTGATCACCACGGTGCGGCCCTTGAACGTGACCTGGCTGGCATCGCTCAGGGCGATGGTGTGCACGTCGCTGCCGCTGCTGAGCACGATGTTGCCGCTGCCGACCTTCACTTCGGTGTTGAAGTTCAGGTACAGGTTGCTGCCCACACCCACGGCGGTGGCGGCACGGGTGGGGGCGTACACCCACAGTTCTTCGCCGCTGTTGCCGCCCGAGCCCAGCTCGTTGGTGATGTACATGTTGAGCTGGTCGTCGAAGGTGATGCCTTCGTGCTGGGCCGCCACTTCGATGTCCAGCGCGCCCAGGGTCTTGCCTGCACGGTCCATCTTCAGGATGCGGCCCGACTCCTGGCTCAGCACCATGAGGTGGCTGCGGTCTTTGGCGCTGGCGGGCAGCACGTTGGACAGGGCATACACGTCGCCGAAATCGGCCACGCCGGCCAGGGCGGGGTCGAACAGGTTGGTCGAATCCACCGTCGTGGGCGAGCCGTTGCTGGCGGTGCCGGCGGTGAAGTCGATGTCGGTCTGGAAAATCCCCATCGGGGTTTTTTCCTTGACGAAGATGAAGCCACCGGTGATCGGGTCGTAGCTCACGCCTTCCAGGCCGATGTTGCCGATGGTCGTGCCCAGCTTGACCACTTTGGCCGAAGCGGCGTTCAGGGTGCTGTTGCCGACATAGGTGAAGCGCACGGCCTGGCGGTAGCGCTCTTCGCTCAGCACGAATTCGCCGTTGCCCAGGTAGGCCAGGCCTTCGGGGTCGTAGAAGAAGGTGCCTTGGGGCTTGGTGGCGTCGGCGGGCAAGGTCATGCTGTCGATCAGCTGGCCGGTTTTGCTCACCTGGGTGACCGAGGTGCCGCTGTCACCGACGATGAACAAGGTGTCGGTGTCCTTGTTCCAGGTCACGGCCGAGACTTCGGACGCCAGCAGGTTGCTGCCCGTGCCCACCGGCAGCTTGTACTTGCCGACCAGGGTGTAGTTACTCAGGTCCAGGCTTTCGTCGGGCGCCACGAACGACAGCGTGGGCGCCGCGAGTTCGGCGCCGGAAGCGGGGGTGGGGCTTGCATCGTCGCCACCGCCGCAGGCGGCCAGGGCGAGGGCACTGGCTGCGGCCAGCAACAGGTGGGGGAAACGGGGGCTGCGTGGTCGCATGGTGGCTCTTCCTTTTGAACTTTTGGATACAAAGGGCGAGCGTAGAAAGTACACATGTCGTGCACATGAAAACGGTGTGAAAAAGCGGTGACAACGCGCCCGCGTCAGCGCCTAGG
>NZ_JBFJMY010000578.1:0-2274 GCF_041633695.1 Hydrogenophaga sp. | reverse complement strand
TTCCCTTAAATATCGAGATTTATGGCTGTGATCGGGCAATCAGGCACGCCCTGTGCAATAGGTAGAGGCCACACCGAGTCAGCTTATGTCCACCGATCAACCCCCTACCAGTAAAGAAAGCCCATCCGTCGATCTCCGGAGCAAGTACGTACGGCTGCTGGAGCGCCGAGCGGACGGCCTGGTCAGTTTCGAGTTTTCGATCGGCTGGCATGAGCTGGCGGTGGAGCTGATGTTGCCCAGCGCCGCGTTCGATGAGTTCTGCACCACGAACCAGGTGATCTGGCGCGACAACTGAGTTCGCCGCCCACAACAACCCAACGGAGACAAGACCCGATGAACATTGACCTGCAGGCGCGCGAGATTACCCCGCTGCGCAACACCTTTGCCCACGTTGCCAAATACATTGGCCACGACAAAACCGCCTCGCGCTACCAGGAAGCCACGATCGGCGCTCAGCCGATGACCAACTTCCACTACCGGCCCACCTGGGATCCCGCGCATGAAATCTTTGACGCCTCGCGCAGCCAGGTTCAGCTCGCCGATTGGTATGCGCTGAAAGACCCTCGCCAGTTCTATTACGCCAACTGGGCCATGACCCGCGCACGCCAGCAAGACTCGGTGGAGGCCAACTTCCAGTTCGTCAACCAGCGCGGCATGGTGTCGATGATCCCCGACGCGGTGCGGGAAAAGGTGCTGGCTATTCTGCTGCCGATGCGCCATGCCGCCTGGGGCGCCAACATGAACAACGCGTCTATCGCGGCCTACGGCTTTGGCACCGCGTTCACGGCACCCGCCATGTTCCACGCCATGGACAACTTGGGTGTGGCGCAGTACCTCACCCGTCTTGGCCTGGCACTGGCCGAGCCCGAGGCGCTCGATGTGGGTAAGCAAGCCTGGCTGAAGGCCCCCGAGTGGCAAGGTGTGCGCCGCTACGTGGAAGACACGCTGGTGGTGCAAGACCCGTTTGAACTTTTTGTGGCGCAAAACCTGGCGCTCGACGGTCTGCTTTACCCACTGATCTACGGCAGCTTTGTCGATGACCACATCGCCCTTCAAGGTGGCACAGCCGTGGCCATGCTCACCGCGTTTATGCCCGAATGGCACGACGAAACCGCGCGATGGGTCGATGCCGTGGTCAAGACCGCCGCTGGTGAAAACGAGGCCAACCGGCAGCTGATCGCGCAATGGACCCGTGACTGGGCAGACCGCGCACAGGCAGCGCTGTCGCCGCTCGCCCGCCTGGCGCTGGCTGAACACGGTGAAGCCGCCTTGACCGAAGCCCGCGAAAAGCTCGATGCCCGCAGCCGCAAGGCCGGCGTGTTGGCCTGACTCAAGCCCTATTTACCAGGAACACCCCATGTCCAACGTATTCATTGCCTTCCAGGACAACGAAGAATCCCGTCCTGTGATCGAGGCCATCACCGCCGACAACGAGCAAGCCAAGGTGGTGCACTCGCCCGGCATGGTCAAGATCGATGCCCCCGGCAGCCTGACCATCCGGCGCCAAACCATCGAAGAAATCACCGGTCGCCCGTTCGACCTGCAGGCCATTCAAGTCAATCTCGTCACGCTCTCGGGCCACATCGACGAAGACGACGACCAGTTCACTCTGAGCTGGAGGCACTGAATGCACCCCCTGCGCCGCTTTGCGTCTTGTCCCTCTCCTTTGGGAGCAGGAGGCTCCCAGTGGCCTGGCGAAGCCAGTTCCACAGGGGCAGCGACCGAACGCCGTGCGCGCCGTTGATCCACTGAATTTCACAAGGAGACAAATATGGACACCCGTGTCAACAAGAAAAAGCTCGGCCTGAAAGAACGCTACGCCGCCATGACCCGAGGCCTGGGCTGGGAAACCAGCTACCAGCCAATGGAAAAGGTTTTCCCGTACGACAAGTACGAAGGCATCAAGATCCACGATTGGGACAAATGGGAGGATCCGTTCCGTCTCACCATGGACGCCTACTGGAAATACCAGGGTGAGAAAGAGAAAAAACTGTATGCGGTGATCGAGGCCTTTGCGCAGAACAACGGCCAGCTTGGCGTGAGCGATGCACGCTACGTCAACGCGCTCAAGCTCTTTATCCAGGGTGTGACACCACTGGAGTACTACGCACACCGCGGCTTTGCCCACGTGGGTCGGCAGTTCACCGGTGAGGGCGCAAGGGTCGCCGCGCAGATGCAAAGCGTGGACGAACTGCGTCACTACCAGACCGAAACGCACGCCCTCAGCCACTACAACAAATACTTCAACGGCCTGCACCAATCCAACCACTGGTT
>NZ_JBFJMY010000577.1:0-2305 GCF_041633695.1 Hydrogenophaga sp. | reverse complement strand
GCGAAAAAAGGTAATCCATGAGCTTTTCAGGCTTTGTTGTCCAGTTGCTGAACGGTCTGGCGGGCGCGTCCTCGCTGTTCCTGGTGGCGGCTGGACTGTCGCTGATTTTTGGCGTCACGCGCATCGTCAACTTCGCGCATGGTTCGTTCTTCATGGTGGGCATCTACGTGGCCTACTCGCTGGTGGAGAACCTGGGTGCAAGCGTGGGCTTCTGGCCGTCTCTGCTGCTGGCGGCCCTGGCCGTGGGTGTGCTGGGCGCCCTGGTGGAGGTCTTGCTGCTGCGCCGCATCTACCGCGCGCCGGAGCTGTTTCAATTGCTCGCCACCTTTGCCCTGGGCCTGGTGATCAAAGACGGTGTGCTCTGGTTCTGGGGGCCCGAAGAGTTGCTCGGGCCGCGCGCGCCTGGGCTCTCTGGTTCGGTGTCCATTCTCGGGCGCCAGTTTCCTTCTTACGACCTGTTCTTGATCGTGGCCGGGCCCGTGGTCCTGGGCTTGTTGTGGCTGCTGTTGACCAAGACCCGCTGGGGCACCCTGGTGCGGGCTGCCACGCAGGACCGGGAAATGGTCAGTGCCCTGGGCGTGAACCAGGCCTGGCTGTTCACCGCCGTGTTTGCGCTGGGCGCTGTTCTGGCCGCGTTGGGTGGCGCGCTGCAACTGCCCCGCGAACCCGCCAACCTCGACATGGACCTGCACATCATTGGCGCGGCCTTCGTGGTGGTGGTGGTCGGCGGCATGGGCTCTATCCCAGGTGCTTACGTGGCGGCGCTCTTGATCGCCGAACTGAAAGCCATCTGCATCTGGCTGGGCCTGGTGGAAGTGCTGGGCCTGAGCATCTCGTTTTCCAAACTCACCCTGGTGGTGGAGTTCCTGGTGATGGCGGTGGTGCTGGTGGCGCGGCCTTGGGGCCTGTTTGGCCGGCCCCAGGCGCCCAGCCGGCACGCCAGCGCGGCCGAGCAGCCTTTGCGCGCGCCCGGTCCGCTCTACGTCTACGGCGGTGCCGCCGTGCTGGCGGCGCTGGCCCTGGTGCCCGAATTCACCCTGGAGTCGCCATACGTGACGGTGTTGCTGATCGACCTGCTGGTGGCGGTGCTGTTCGCCGCCAGCCTGCACTTCATCATGGGGCCGGCCGGCATGCATTCCTTTGGTCACGCGGCCTATTTTGGTCTGGGCGCCTATGGGGCCGCCTTGCTGGTGCGTGGCCTTGATGTGCCGATGGAAGTCGCGCTGGTGATCGCGCCCCTGCTCGCCGGCATAGGTGCCTTTGTCTACGGCTGGTTCTGTGTGCGCTTGTCCGGCGTCTACCTGGCCATGTTGACGCTGGCCTTTGCCCAGATCACATGGGCCATTTGTTACCAGTGGGACAGCCTGACTGGGGGCAGCAACGGCCTGACCGGTGTGTGGCCCGCCGACTGGCTGGCCGACAAAAGAATGTATTACTACCTGACGCTGGCGTTGGTGGCCGGCGCGGTGCTGTGGATGCACCGCATGCTGTATTCGCCTTTTGGCTATGGCATGCGCGCGTCACGCGACTCGGTATTGCGCTCCGACGCCATCGGCATCGACGTCAAGCGCATGCAGTGGGTGGCCTTTGTGGTCGCCGGCACCTTCGCGGGTCTGGCCGGTGCCTTGTATGCGTTTTCCAAGGGCAGCATTTCGCCCGAGAGCCTGCACGTTGCCAAGTCCATCGACGGCTTGGTGATGGTCTTGCTCGGCGGCCTGCAGACCCTGGTGGGGCCGGTTGTCGGTGCCGTCACCTTCACCTGGTTGCACGACACCGTGGCGCGCAACACCGACTACTGGCGGGCCCTGTTGGGGGGCATCATCCTGATCCTGGTGCTGTTGTTTCCACTGGGCATCGCGGGTTCGTTCAATCAACTGCTGTCGCACCTGCGCGGTGGACACAAGGAGCGCTCATGAGCTTGCTCAAAGTATCGGGCCTGGGCAAGTCCTTCGGTGGCGTCCAGGCGGTGGACGGCATCAGCTTCGAACTGGCCGCTGGCGAGTTGCTGGCCCTGATCGGCCCCAACGGTGCTGGCAAGTCGACCACCTTCAACATGGTCAACGGCCAGTTGCGTGCCGACGCCGGTTCGATCCAGCTGGATGGACAGGAACTGATCGGACGCGCGCCGCGCGACATCTGGCGCCTGGGCGTGAGCCGCACCTTTCAGATCGCAGAGACCTTTGCTTCGCTGACGGTGGTGGAAAACGTGCAAATGGCCTTGTTGTCGGCCGACCGCAAGCTGTTTTCCACCTGGCGCCGCGCAGCCGATTACAAGCGCGCCGAAGCCTTGGCCTTGCTGGATCAG
>NZ_JBFJMY010000576.1:0-2310 GCF_041633695.1 Hydrogenophaga sp. | reverse complement strand
TGCTGGTCGACCTGTTTCATCACCTCGCCCTCGAGCTTCAATTGCGAGGCCTCGTCGGCATAGCTGGCAGCGTCTTTGACCACGGCAAACGCCATCGCCACCTGGCCCTTGAGCTGGTCGGCCACACCCACCACCGCCACCTCGGCAATCGCCGGGTGGCTGGCAATGCTCTCTTCGATTTCGCGCGTGCCCAGCCGATGCCCCGCCACGTTGATCACGTCGTCGGTGCGCCCCAGGATGAAGAAATAGCCGTCTTCATCGCGAATGCCCCAGTCGAAGGTGGAATACACCTGCTTGCCGGGCACGCTGGTCCAGTAGGTCTTGACGAAACGCTCGTCATCGCCCCAGATGGTCTGCATGCAGCCTGGCGGCAAAGGCCCTTCAATGGCCACTACACCCTTCTGGTTGGGGGCCGTGAGCTCCTCGCCGGTCTGGTCGTCCAGCAGCTTCACGTCGTAGCCGTATACCGCCTTGCCGGGCGAGCCGAATTTGCTGGTTGCGGGTTCCACCCCGTTGCACAAGGACAGGATCGGCCAGCCGGTTTCGGTTTGCCAGTAGTTGTCGATGACGGGTTTGCCCAGTTCGCCCGCGATCCACTGGGCGGTGGACTCGTCCAGCGGCTCGCCGGCCAGGAACAGCGCCTTGAGGCTGGACAGGTCGTAGCGCTTCATGAACGCGGCGTCGTACTTTTTGAGCACGCGCACGGCGGTGGGCGCGCTGAACATGACCGTGACCTTGAACTTCTCCACCAGACTCCACCAGATGCCGGCGTCCGGCCGGATCGGCAGGCCCTCGTACATGATGGTGGCCATGCCGGCGATCAAGGGGCCGTACACAATGTAGCTGTGCCCCACCACCCAGCCGATGTCGCTGGTGGAAAAATAGGTCTCGCCCGGCTGGCCCATGTAGATGTGCTTCATGGACGCGGCCAGGGCCACGGCGTAGCCACCGGTGTCGCGCTGCACCCCTTTGGGCGTGCCTGTGGTGCCGCTGGTGTACAAGGTGTAGCTGGGGTGCGTCGCATCGACCCACTCGCAAGGCACCACCGTCTCCAGGTGCCGAAGGCGGGCGGCCGCATAGTCCACATCCCGCTCGGCCACTTGGGTCATCTCCGCCAGCCCCCGATCGACCAGCACCACCTTTTGCGGTTTGTGCGTGGACAGGCGGATCGCCTCGTCCAGCAGCGGCTTGTAAGCCACCACCTTGCCAGCGCGGGAGCCGGCGTCGGCGCTGACGATCACCACGGGCGAAGCGTTTTCGATGCGGCTGGCCAGACTGACGCTGGCGAACCCGCCGAACACCACCGAATGCACGGCACCGATGCGCGCGCAGGCCAGCATGGCGAACGCGGCCTCGGGGATCATGGGCATGTAAATCAGCACCCGATCACCTTTTTTCACCCCCTGCTCCAGCAGCACGGCCGCCATGCGCTGCACTTCCGCATGCAGCTCGGCAAAGCTGTAAATGCGCTCCACGTCGGTCTCGGTGGACACAAAGATCAGGGCGTTTTGGCTCGCCCGGTCCTTGAGGTGCCGATCCACCGCGTTGTGGCACAGGTTGATCAAGCCGCCCTCGAACCAGCGCGCAAACGGCGGGTTGTCGTGGTTGCAAACCCGGTCAAACGGGCGGTGCCAATCCACCCATTGCGCTTGCTCGGCCCAGAAGGCGTCGCGGTCCGTGATCGAGCGGTTGTGGAATGCGCTGTAGGAAGTGGCTGAACTCATGCGGGTCTCCTCGGGTTTTAGGATGTGCTGCTTTGAACGCCCCAGGGAGTCGCTCAAACTGAATTCATAATTATGAGAACCAGACTTGCGGGAGTCTGACGCCGTCACATCGGCGCAACCCGGCCTTGCCCCGGGCCCGCCGCCAACCACCCATTACTTCACTTGATGAGGGCGTGCACGTCTTTGAACGCCGGGTGCTCGGCCGTTCGCAGCCACTCGAAAACCACCATCTCGGTGGTGACCAGTTCGGCGCCTGCGCTCGCCAGCCGATCCAACGCGGCGTCGCGGTTGCGTTCGGTGCGGGAGCCACAGGCATCCGTCACCACCCACACGTCCACCTCCTGCTCCATCAACTCCAGCGCGGTCTGCAACAGGCACACATGGGCTTCACAGCCCGCGATGACAACGGTCTGGCGCTCCGCCACTTGAGCGGTTTGGGGTTTTTGCAGGTGTTTGGGCAGGCTACGGGCGTTGCCAGCCGCCGGACGCGCGGCAGGACGCAGCCAATCCAGCAGCCCTTCAGACGCGGCGCTGAAATGCATTTTCGACAGCGTCCGCTCGCACAGCGCCCGCAAGGCGGGCGCAT
>NZ_JBFJMY010000575.1:0-2311 GCF_041633695.1 Hydrogenophaga sp. | reverse complement strand
CTGGCGTTCAACAAGGCGGTCAGCGGTATGGTTTCAAGCATGCCCGCAGGAGATACGTGTGAGTAAGAGGGTGCAGAGGTGTTGGCAGGCATGTGTTTGCGCTCTTTCCATGGTGGTGCTGCCTCAAGTTGCGTTCGCGCAGGATGTTTGCGAGAAGACCGGTGTGGTATTCGGGTTTTTCAATGGCGTAGATACCGAGCTCAAGGTGGCCTAGAGAGCGCTGGGTGAACTCCGCGTGGCTTACGCCTTTAGTACCCCCAGCGGCGAATCCATCACCTACGAGCTGTTCTACAACGACACCGAAGGATTTTCGGATTTTGTCGAAACGTTTGCACAGCGCGGCAAGAGCACAACAGTTTGCTGGTTGTGCGCTTCGAGTTGTTTTCCCGGTGGGGAGCGGCGTGGATTTCCATTCAAAGAACGGCAAAGACCGGCCTGATGCTGAGCGCCACCGGAGACGTTTGGGTAATGGATCACAAAGTGCATGTCGTGTAACCCAATAGAATTATTTTTTGAAATCCCAAAAAGGAAACTCGCATGACGAACAACAGCAGCTGGAATGCCCCATCTACCCGCCGTGCGCTCATCTGGATGGGGGTTTTTGTACTGATGGGCCTGACGGGTTGCGGCGATGGTCAAGGCGCCAAGGCGTCGGCGCCTGCCGAGCCCACGGCAGAGCAAAAGGTGGCGCAACTGGAGGCCAGTGGTGTGTTGCCCAAGCTGGACCGGCTGCCCACGCTTGAAGGTGTGGACGCCAATGGCGATGGCGTGCGTGACGACATTGCGCTGCACATCGAGAAGAAATACGCCGACTTGGCGCAGCGCAAGGCCGCGATGCAGATGGCGCGGGCTTATCAGAGCATGGTTCTGGTGAATAGGAACGATGCGGTGGCGCTGGATGCGGTTTCTGGTGCGGGCGTGCGCGCGGTCAACTGCATAAGCATCATTTATCCGTCGCTCGAAGAGTTCAAGGTGGGGCATCAGATGTCTAGTGAATTAGAGGCGTTAACCACAAACACAAAGGAGCGACTGCGGTCGTATTTGGCGTACAACAAGGCTCGCAGTGGAACTGTCTCTAGGATGCCCGAAGGCGACACTTGTGATTGAGCGGTTGGAAGGTGCGTTATGCGCCAAATTGCGTTGGTTAACGCTGATTGCGATGCTGCTCCCTTTCAATTCCATGGCGAAAGACAGTTGCGAAGCCATCGGCGTTGTGTTCGGTTTCTTCAACGGAGTCAAGACGACTGACGTGCAGGGGAACCTCGCCGTTGCCTGGATCAGAAAACTTTACCCAGCCACCACCCCCAGCGGCGAACCCATCACCTACGAGCTGTTCTACAACGACACCGAGGGATTTTCGGATTTCGTTGAGACGTTTGAACAGCGCCTGCAAGAGCACACCGGCTTGCTGGCTGGTCGGTTCGAGTTGTTTTTTTCGGCCATCCAAGGAGGCGGGAGCTGGTGGGATGCATTGACATCGGCTATTCCTGCGCTGACCGACCTGCCTGTTTTGTTGGCCGATACGTTTCGTGCAAGCCTCGTTCGGGAACTAACGGCAAATTTTGGGCAACCCGAAACATTCAAGGTGGCGCAGCGACACCGGGACCAACTGACGCATTGGATATCGCTGGACAAGAAGCTCTTGCTGCTGGCGCATTCGCAAGGCAATTTGTTTGTGAATGCTGCCTACGACCATGCCGTGGCGCTGTCGGATCCCAAGTCGGTGCGGGTGGTGCATGTCGCGCCCGCTTCGCCACGTGCGACCGGGCCGCACACCTTGGCCGATCTGGACTTGGTGATCAATGGCTTGCGGTTGGTGGGCAAGGTGTTGCCGGTGACGAACTCGATGGTCGGTTACGGGCTGCGCCCGAAGGGGCTCAATGGTGAACGAGACGCCGTCGGGCACGGATTGCTGGAGATCTATCTCAATCCAGCAGTGTCCACCGCCTCGCGCATCCGCGACCACGTGATGGCGGCGTTGCGCGAACTGGAATCGCCGCCGCGAAAGCCTTGGGCGCCGTATCCCGATTTCGCTTCTATTCCCTGGGCGGGCGGCGAAGAGCCTGGCGCCCTGTATTCACCGGTCACGCCTTCGCACGAGTTGAACAAGGTGGTGCTGCGGCGTAGCCATCCCTTCGTGTTTGTTCGGAGGGTGGATGCCGTGCGTGGCGCCTACTGGACCACACCACATGTCGACGGGCCCGAGCAAGGGTGGAGCCGCACAGAGTTTCAAGGTCGCGGGGTCGATGGGTCTGTGCAATGCACGTGGGGAAGGTCGCCTGTGCCGGGTTGGTTGGGTCCGCTTCCCTGG
>NZ_JBFJMY010000574.1:0-2334 GCF_041633695.1 Hydrogenophaga sp. | reverse complement strand
GGCGCGGTGGGTGCACCCGTGGCTTCGAGCGCCGCAGCCTGTTGCTCCAGCTTGGAGCGCACCACCGCCGCCCAGAGCCGTTTGTGTGTGGGCAGGCTGGCCGCTATCTGGGCTTCGATGCGGTGCGACTGCTCGTAGTTGCCTTCGATCGGCAGCAACATGCCCACCGCGTTGTGGTTGGCGGCGCACAACACAAATGGCGCGCCGCGTTCGGCCAGAGCCACAAGCAGGTTGTTCGTGTAGCTCAGGCCATGCGCGTTAGCGATCACCGCCGCAATATCGTCCAGCGGTACCTGCCCGAGCTCCTTGCGCTCGCCTTCGGTGTCTTGCACCACCATGAAGCCCCGGTGCAAAAACAGGTGGCGCCGGTCGTCGGCCACCTCGACAATGCGGCCGATCATGTGGGCTATTCCTTGAAGCCTGGGTCGCGGAGTTCACCGATGGGGGAAATAGTGACTCGGCGCGCGTGAAGACCTTTTAAGACGCCGGCAGTCTTTACTAGGTAAGCATAGGAGTCCTGCTTATCGCGATCTCGAGCGTCCACGTTGGCTTCATTGAGCAGGGCGAACGCCATCCGGGTGTCAGTTCTGACCCAGCACACTCGATAGGTATTGAAGATGGTGTTTATGCATAGTCGAACACTGTCGTTCTTTAGCAAACGCATCACCAAGGGCTTGCCACTCATGCTCAAACTTGGGTGTCGCAGCCGTGCCAGTCCGTGCTGGCGCACCAGTTGGTAAGCCTCGAACGTAGAAATCACCTCGCCTTCCCATTTGCCTTTTTCGTTGCGCACGATTTCGATGCAGTAGTTGCTGTCACCCTTGTAGCCCTTGTAGGGGCGCGGCGCGCCGTTGGGCAACTGCCCGTGGCGCTCTATTGCTTGCGCATCGCTGAACTCGATCACCTTGAGCGCCCCCACTTCTTTCTGCCGCACGCCGTCCACCGTCTTGCGCACGCTGACCATCCCTCCACCCAACAAGGCATAGGCGGTGTCGTTGTGCATGGCGCCTTCGTGCCCGTGGTCAGGCTTGTGGCTGACCCGGATGTTGTGCACCGCGCGCGCCACGTGTTCGCGGTAGGTGGGCCAGGGAAGGGGCATGTCCTCAACGAGGCGGTGCAGCTGTTTCTCGCGTGCGCCTGCACTGGCCTGGGCAAAGCGTTGCAGCATGCCTTGATCGGTCACGGCGATCACGCAGGCGTCCACCGCGTGGTGCCGGTGGTCGTTGCGGTTCTTTTCGCCGTCCAATCCCAGAATGTCGTTCAAGCCAAACTTGGCGCGCAGCATGGCGGTCATTTGGCCAGGGATCACACGGGTGGCTTGTGGGCAGATCAGGCTCAGGTATTCGCGTGCCACGCGGCTGAGGTAGCGCGTGTCGTTCAACGCACGGGCCAGAAAATCTTTGTCTTCCTTCAGCCATTTTTCGTAACCGTCTTCGGCGAAGCGGTAGCGTTTGTTTCGAGGCATTTGCTCGGCCCGGTCCAAGATGCCGACGTAGTCCCAGCCCTGGTCCGCAAAGTCGTTCCGGGCCTTCCAGGGGGAGCGGTTGCCCTTGATGCGGTTGGCTTGGCGCGTGGCAACCGTCTTGTTGTTCAGGCTGTCGTCCAGGGTTTGCGAAAACGGCAAGATGTGTTCGATCTCGACTTGGTCGCTCAGCACCATGGTTGCGCTCAGGTGCACACCGCTGTACGGGCAACGCCGATCGGCTGGGTCGAAGCTCAGCTCTTCCCACAAGATCAATTTTTGTAGATCGGCATGCCGCACGCGCTCGGGTGCACACTGCAATACGTGGGCCGCATCGGCACGCAAGCGTTCATTGCGCCGTTGGTTTTTGGCTTGGCGTTCTTGGTCTTCTTTTTTCTGAATCAGGCTTTGCTTGAGATCGCGTGCCACCTCCACAATCACTTCTGCCGGGTGGCCATAACGCTGGATGAGCGCGTTGACCACCACGCGCACTTGGTTCAGGCCAATGTGAACCGTGGGGTTGGCGATCTTGCCGAAGTACTTTTCGGGTTTATCGGGCGTGGCCATCGGGTCGGCAAAACCCACGTGGCGTTGCAGGAACTCGCCGTAGTACGGCAATTCGCGGAACGCGTGCAGGTGTTGAACTTCACCGGTTTGTGGGTCTACGCGCTCGACGCCGGTGTCAAACGTGCGGCCCGGGATTTCGCCGAACGCGTTCAGGCGGCTGTGGTGTTCAAAGCCGGCGGCCAACACCGCCTTGTCGTAGGTCTACACTTCGCGTTTCAGCTCGGGCAAGATGCGCCCCAGAGCCTTGGCGCTCAGGCTGCCATAGCCTTCGGGCAGGGCGGTATTGGCGAGGGGCGCGGGGGGGG
>NZ_JBFJMY010000573.1:0-2338 GCF_041633695.1 Hydrogenophaga sp. | reverse complement strand
CGCCCCGGTAACAAGGCCGCTCCCCGCGCACCGCCAGCCGCAGTGGCTCGGGCAGCAAGAAGCCGGGCTGGGGCCAGCCGTGCGCCGCCGCTGTCTGGCGCGGCAGCGGCAGCGCGGCGGCTTGCCAGCGGCACATCCATTCGGGGCGGTGGTCTTCCAGCAGCACCGGGCGCTGCACCCGCTCGGTGCCCAGGCGCGCGGCCAGGCGTTCCAGCACCAGGTGCAGGGTTTCGCCCTGGTGCGCGGTGTCGGGCAGCAAGGCGGCACTGGCCTGCGCCAAGGGCTGCACCTCCACAGCCACCAACTCCAGATCGCCCACCGGCGCCAGCAGTTCGACCCGGCGCAGGTGCTCGGCCAGCAGGCGGCACAGGTGTTCGGTGTTGCGCGTGGGTTCGGCGGTGCGCACGGTGATGGCGCCGCCCTCGCCCGCCGCGCGCGCGCGCATCGCGTCGTGCATCCACTTCAGGGTGAAGGCGGTGACGCCGGCCTGCCGCGCGGCCAGCCAGCCGCTCATTTGCAGCAGCAGGCGGCGCGCGCCCAACAGCAGGGCCGGCGCGCTGTCGACGCGCGACATCAGTTCCAGCCGCGCCTGGAACTGCTCGGGCACGGCCACCCATCGGTGGACTTCGGGCGCGCACCCGTAGACCTGGTCGAGCGCGGCCAACAACGGTTTGTCAAAGCGCCGCCCGACGCCGCCACGCGGCAGCGCGCGCACATCGCCCAGGGTGCGGCAACCGATGTGGGCCAGGGTGAGGCGGTGCGGGTGCACGGCATTCAAGCAGTCCATGGGCAGGCCATCGAGCAGGGTCTGCAGCGGGGCCCGCAAACCGTTTTCGATACCGCCACGGGCCAGCGCCAGCGCGGCCAGGCTGTTCGGGGCCCAGGCGAGCTGGCACACGCCCAGTTGCTGGCCCTCGGCCCAGACACGTGCGCGCAGGGCGCGCAGGCCACCGAACAGGCGCAGGCTGGCCGCCACCTCCATGAGCACGGCGCCGTCGGCCAGAGCGACCCGGGGCGTGAACTGCAAAGCCCAGACCGCCACCGCCTGCCGCGCCGCTTCATGGAAGGACGGGGTGCCGTTGTTGGCGGGAATCAGCAGGGCCGACCACAACATCGTGATGCTCGTTTCGGGGCAGGAGGCGGCTGGGCTGGCGCAGCCGGGGGGTGAGGATGGGCGCCAGCCCACCGGGCACGGCCAGCAGCCGCAGCGTTTGTTCCAGCGGCGGCCCTTTGCGCTTGAGGATGTCGATGTGCAGCGTCCAGTCCGGCCCCACGCTGGCGTGCACGCGCAGCGGCGCGGCCGAGGATTCGCGCGCGGCCGCACTGGGCCGGCAGACAAACACCGGGCCTTCGTTGGCGGCAGCCAGCACCTGCAGGCGGCGGATCTGATCGGCACGCACCTGGGGCAGCCAGGCGATGAGTGCGCCACAGGCGTTGCCCCGGATGAGCTGCTCAGCCGACCACAGGCGCTCGGCCGGTGTTTCGGCCTGGACCCAGATCAGCTGCCCGGCCAGCAGACCGTCCCACCGCAGACCCGGCAGATGGGGCGGCTTGGGTGGCCCCACCAGCACCACCGAACGCCCGGCGGCGCAAACCTGGCGCAGCAAAGGGCCGAGCAGGCGCCATTCCAGCAGGCCGCTTTGTGGGCTCAGGATTTCGGACAGCGCATGGCAAGGCCAGCCGCCGCCGGGCAGCTGGCCATCGAGCGCAGCAAACCCGCTGGACAACACCGCTTCCACCGGACTGCCCAGCTGATCCCCGCGCCAGATGGCCGACGCCACGGCCTGCGGCAAGGCGCCGGGCACGAAGCACGGGCGGGCCGGTGGGGGAACGGTGGGGGCCAACGGGACGGATGGATCGCCGGTCGGCCTGGCGGTTGTGTGTATCACGGCTTTTATACTGTATTTATACACAGTATATAGAGGCAACCGGTTGGCCGTGAAGAGATTTCTGATCGGCGCGCAGCTTGGCCATTCGTGCCGCACTTGCTCCACGGCTTCGACCAGCAACGGATAGCCCGCCACTTGCATCCGGTGAGGTCCCTGTGTGCTCGGCGGCGGAGCGGTTCAGCTGGGGTACGGAGTTCAAGAGCGGCGCAAAAGGCGGGTGTTGTGGACAACAGCCCTTCACGTTTCACCGGCAACACGTTCGTTATCGCTGCGCGCCACGCCCACTTTCTGTGAAGGTAGCGGCGAACACCCGAACGAAGTCCATGTGTGTTTTGAGTAGATGCCTGTGCCTCCAAATCATGGCCCCGCCATACCCAGTCCCCTAGGATCAGGGCACTCGGACAACGGGTTCGGGGCTACAACCATCAGGAGACAAAAACATGAATCTG
>NZ_JBFJMY010000572.1:0-2347 GCF_041633695.1 Hydrogenophaga sp. | reverse complement strand
GCGACGTGGCGTTCTGGCGCATCGCCATGCGCCCAGGGCGCCCCATGGCGGTGGGCCGGATCAGTTGCCCCCACGCTCCACCGCTGCGCGGGTCGCTGCCCCCCGCGGGGGCTGAGCCCGCCTTGGGGCGGCCCGGCGACGGGCTCGGCGGCGCGGGTCGCTCGTCCGTGCTGTTCGGTTTGCCGGGCAATCCGGTGGCGGTGATGGTGACCTTCCTCGCCTTTGTGCGCCCTGCCCTGCAACGCATGATGGGTGGCCAGGCCAGCCCGCCGATTTTGCTGCAGGCGCACAGCGGCGAAGCGCTGCGCAAAAAGGCTGGCCGCACCGAATACCAGCGTGGCATTGTGAGCCGCGACGCGCAAGGGCGTCTGAGCGTGCGCACCACCGGCAACCAGGGCTCGGGCGTGCTGAACTCCATGGTGCAAGCCAACGGCTTGATCGTCTTGCACCACGACCAAGGCCACGTGGCCGTGGGCGACCTGGTCGACGTGATGATGTTCGACGGCGCGATCTGAAACGCTCCCGCACTCGAGAGAGCTGAGCAGCACGGGTGCGCTGCCCGAACAGCATCAGGGGTTGCGGGGCGGCACGCGGCTGTCGAGCGCAGGCGCCTGCCATCCGGGCTGGATGTGGCAGCCGTTCTTGCCATCGGTGTCGTACCGCGCCTTCAAGGTGGCGCAGCGCTGCGCGAGGCTTTCGGGCGTGGGCTTCTCACCCTTGTCTATCCAGTCGAGCAGCGCAGCAAACAGCGCGGGGTACTCCGAATCGCTCAGGTAGCTGTGCTCGCGCTCCGAGCTGAAGCTCTGCACCAGAAGCTCGCCGGTGCCGGCTGCGTCGCGGATGCTGCGGTAGGCGCTCTCGAGTTCGACGAAGGCCGTCGGATCGTCGATCGCATGCAGCCCCAAGGTCGGTAACGCGGTGCGGCCGGTCGGCTGGCTGTCGACCGCCAGCGCGCCCTTGGCCTGCGGGTCGGCTGCGTAGCGCGCCACACCGGCGTTGAGCGCCGCATCGTCGGCCGAGCCCTGGTAGACCACGCCGACGTTGCCAAAAGGGTTGCGACCATCCAAGCGCTTTTGCACCAGATCCTGGAACAACCAGGTCGCCCATGTCAGATGACCGAGCAATGAGCGCTCCTGGATCTTCACCACCGACAGAATGGTTTTCAGGCGCGCTATCTGCTCGGGCGTGCGCTGCGCCACCGGCGTACCGACGCCGGTGCAGTCCTTCACACGTGCAGCGAGATCGGCGCGTGTCAGTGTCGAATCCATCGGCAAGCCCGTCCACAACGGGTACTGCACTTCGTCTGGCCTCGGATGGTTGCCGCAGGCGTATTGGTAGACCACGCGCAGGTCGAGCCGGAAATCGTATGCGGCGTTGCCACCGCCCAGCACACCGCTGGTCAGCAGCAGTCCGTCGTAGGGACTCTTGGCACCGTGCACCGGCGCATAGAGTTCGGCGGCCTTCGCGGCCACACCTGCACCGTAGCTTTGCCCGTGCAACAGCGTGCGGCGCGGCTGACCAAAATGGCGCACGAAGATCTGGCGCAAGCGTTCGGTGTCTTCGGCCGCCATGGTCACGCCATAACCGCCCCGCCGGTAGGTGGAGCCGGCCCAGGCGTTGCCGGCTTTCACGGTGATGGCCCAGCGCTTCAGGTCGTCCTCGCTGCGTTGCGGCCTGGGCGGGCCGGTTTCGGGGCCACCGTGCGCATGCATGACGAGCACGCGGTTCCAGTCGCGGGGAATGGCGATCCAGTAGAACGCACCCGCACCGTCTTCACCGGTGTAGCAGCGCGTGGCTTCGGGCACCGGTGCGGGGCATGTGGCGACCTGGGGCGCGTCAATCACCCCGGGCGCGGCGTGTGCAGGCTGGAGCGCTGCGCTGCCGAGCAAGGCGAATGCGGCCAGGCTGAAGCGTGTGTTTTTCAATGCCGCACTCCAAAATCCAGCGCCGCGTTCGCGCCTGGGCTGGAGACGAAAGCGAGCACGCCGCTGTTGAAGATGAAATGGCCCGGCCGTCCCACATCGGCCTGCGCCACGCCGACCACCGGCGTGTCGTAAGCCAGCACTGCGGCCGCACCGCCCAGGTTGAAAGCGCTGCCCGACACCGTGGCAGCGCGGCTCTCGCCCTTGACGCTGACCATCGCGTAGCTGCCATCGGCAGCGCCCGACAACAGACTCTGCTGGTTGGCAAAGAGGCGCAGACCGACGTTGGCGGACGATTCACGCACCAGGTGCAGCGGCACCGGTGCGCCATTGACCAGACCGATCACCATCGAGCCGGAGAGCGTGCCGCCGGTGGTCACGGCGCTGCCCGTCGGCGAGGTGCTGAACAGGTCGAACGCGGCGCG
>NZ_JBFJMY010000571.1:0-2356 GCF_041633695.1 Hydrogenophaga sp. | reverse complement strand
GGCGAACGCACCCCGCGCTCCGGGACGGGCTCCTGCGAGAGGGGTTCGCCTCGATGCCTTAGTAGAGCTGCCCGGATTTCTTGTACGTGACGAGCTTCTCGGCGGGCGTCCACCGCTGGCCCCAGTGCCGTAGGGCCCACAACAGCCAGCGCAGACCGGGGGTCAGTGGCGCCTGGGTGGGGCTGGGGGTTTCGGGGGTGGTCATGGGTGGGCGGTGTGGGGGTGCCAGGTGGCTGAAGCCAACTACCACGCATGATAGGGCGGCTGGCGGGCGCGGGCGCGGGCGACAAGCCCTTTCCTTGGACGGGCATGTCGTCCGGTGGCAGCGCGGCTGGGCGCAAAAGCCCACAATCGTGGCCATGACTGCTTTGCAAAACATCCGATATTCCTTGCTCGATCTGGTGGCCGTGCGCGAGGGCGGCAGCGTGGCCGACGCGCTGGCCGTGGCGGTGCGCACCGCGCAGCACGCCGAAGCGCTGGGCTTTACCCGCTACTGGGTGGCCGAACACCACAACATGAGCGGCATCGCCAGTTCGGCCACCGCCGTGCTGGTGGGTCACCTGGCGGGCAGCACCCAGCGCATGCGGGTGGGCTCGGGCGGCATCATGCTGCCCAACCACGCGCCGCTGGTGGTGGCCGAGGCCTTTGGCACTTTGGCCGAGCTGTACCCGGGCCGCATCGATCTGGGCCTGGGCCGCGCGCCCGGCACCGACCCCATGACCATGCGCGCGCTGCGCCGCGACCGCGTGGAGTCGGAGCAAGACTTTCCGCGCGACGTGGCCGAGTTGCAGCGCTTGCTGGGTCCGGTGCAGCCGGGCCAGCGCCTGGTGGCCATGCCGGGTGCGGGCACCGAGGTGCCGATCTGGTTGTTGGGCTCCAGCCTGTTTTCGGCGCAGCTGGCGGCGGAGCGCGGCCTGCCCTACGCCTTTGCCTCGCACTTCGCACCCCGGTTTTTGTTGCAGGCGCTGGACTTGTACCGCAGCAATTTCAAGCCCTCGGCACAACTGGCCAAGCCCTACACCATCGTCGGCGTGCCCTTCGTGGGCGCACCCACCGACGACGAAGCGCAGTACCTGGCCAGCAGCACCTACCAGCGTGTGCTGGGCATCCTGACCGGGCAACGCGGCCAACTGCCGCCGCCGGTGCAGGGTTTCATGGAACGCATCGACGGGCCATCCAAAGCCGCCATTACCGACTTCCTGGCCTGCGCCGTGGTCGGTGGGCCGCAGACGGTGCAGACGGGGCTGCAGCAGCTGGCCGAGGTCACCGAGGCCGACGAGTTCATGCTGGTGAGCGATCTGTTCGACCCGGCGCTGCGCCTGCGCTCGCTGGATATCGCGGCGCAGGCCATGGGTCGGACAACCGGCTGAACGTACACTGCACGGCCGATGGGCCACCGCTGAGGCGGCGGGACGACCAGCGGCGCCCGCTCACTTTGGAACCAACCATGCCCCGTGCCATCCTCGACGAATCCCACATCCACCCCGCCATCCGCGACAAAGTGGCCCAGCACCAAAACGCCATCGTGGCCGAGGTGATGAACGCCGTGCAGGGCAACGACGTGGTGGTCGTGGGCATGGGCATGAACCCCATGTGCAAGAAGGCGCGCCAAGCGCTGGATGCCGCCGGGCAAGCCCACCAATACCTGGAATACGGTAACTACTTCAACACCTGGCGCCGCCGCAACGCGCTGAAAATGTGGACCGGCTGGCCCACCTTTCCCATGGTGTTTGTCAAAGGCACGCTGGTGGGCGGCGCGCAAGAGTTGCGCGCGCTGATCGGCCGCGGCGAATTGAAAACGCTGCTGGCATAAGGCTTTGAACGTGTTGATGGCGAGCTTGATCTCGCCATCGGGCTTGCCGCTGTATGGGACGCCGTGCAGAGCCCGGGCAGTTCCGGTCGGCCGGCTTTTCGGAGCAGGGTTCGGGGCCTCAGGCATGACGGAGCTTTCAGGCTCAACCGCACAAGCACTGGTTGCCAACGCCGCAAGTCCTGAGCGGGTGTTTTGCACGCCAGCCAGTGGGGGTGTGCGGCTTGCCGCGTATGCCGGGTCAACGCGTGCACGGTGTCAGGGCCGGGTCGTGAGGTCGGCCAGTGTTTGTAGCAGCAGCGGCACCGCCACCGGCTTGAACAGCACGGGCACGCCGGCGTCGCGAACGCTTTGCAATCGGTGTGGTGCGGTTTCACCGGTCACCAGCAAAAAGGGCAGCGCTGGGTCGAACTTCGCGCGCAAGCGCCGGGCCGCTTGCAGGCCGTCGGCACCCTCGGCCAGGCGGTAGTCGCAGATCAAGGCCGCAAAGGGCTGCTGCCGCAAGGCGGCTTGTGTGAAGGCGGCTTCGGCAGCGGCTTCATCGGC
>NZ_JBFJMY010000570.1:0-2357 GCF_041633695.1 Hydrogenophaga sp. | reverse complement strand
TGGTTTCGGTGGCAGTGAATGGCGTGGTGGGGGTGCCGGTGGCCGTGACCGTCCCGGTGCCTTCGCGCACCACCACAGGTTCAAGGTCGTCGGGGCTACCGTTGGACATGGCCCACCAGCCTGCAGCGGCGAAAGCGGCCACGGCCGCCACAGCGGGCAGCGCCCAGCGGCCGTATGAACCCTGGCTGGCCGTTGCCGGTGTCGCCGGGGTCGGTGGCGGCTCGGGCGCTGTGTCGGCGCGTGCAGGTATTGCTTCGGCCGCTGCCACCGCGCTTGCCGTGGAAGCCAGCTCGGGCTTGACGGGGTTCTTGAGGATGCCCTCCAGCGTGCGGATCAACTCACCCGAAGACGCTTCCCATTGCTTGTGGTTGATCTCGATCGCCTGGCGCCGGGTGAGCGCTTTGAGTTCTTCGGGCAATTCGGTGGCCAAGGGCATGACCGCGCCACCCACGAGCACTGGCACCACGCGGATGCCGCGCCGCAAAGCGGCACCGGTCTCCAGGCGGATGAAGTCGTTGGGGTCGTCCAGACGGCGGCGGCCTGCGGCGTCGGTGCCATGGGTCCATTCGTCGCCGATGATGGCGATCAGGACGCGGCAGGAATCCACCGCGTCTTCGATGGCGTCCACGAAATCGAGCCCCGGCTCAATCCCTTCGACATCCATGAAGACGCGATCAGCGCCAAAGTGCGCAGCCAGCCGGTCGTAAAGCCGTCCGGCGTAACCAGCGGAATCGTCGCGTCGGTAGCTGATGAATATGCCGTCCATACCGGATCAAAGCCCCTTCTCGTCGCAAGATCATCGCAAGGGTCACCCACGGCGTGGATGCAGCCGGCCCCGCTGGGTGCGGCACCGCGCTGGAAACCGGACCATGATGAAGCATCCCCGAGCGCGGTGCAACCCATGGCCGAGGGAGCTTGGGCGTCCCGACGCTGTAGGCCGGGCGCAGCAGAGCGTCAGTGTGGCTTGGGAACGGCCGAAGGGCGCAGGCGGTGGTAGAGCTTCGTGGCGCCGACCACCAGCAAACCAGCGGCCAGGCCCGCGATCGCACCGATGAGGCTGGAGACCACCGTCCCGAGCCCGCCCAAGGGCACGCTCAAGGCCTCGATACCGTGCCCCAACCAGGGCCAGCCGTGCACCAGAATGCCCCCGCCCACCAGGAACATGGCGGCGGTGCCCACCACCGACAGGGTTTTCATGAGCCAGGGGGCGGCCCGCACAATGCCGCGCCCCAGCGCTTGCTGCCATTGCGCAGCTTGCTGGCTCAGGTACAGCCCGGCATCGTCCAGTTTCACGATGCCGGCCACCAGGCCATACACGCCCACCGTCATCAGCAAGGAAATGCCCACCAGCACCAGCACTTGTTGCGCAAAACTGGCCACCGCCACCGTGCCCAGGGTGATGACGATGATTTCAGCGGAGAGGATGAAGTCGGTGCGCACGGCGCCTTGAATCTTGTCTTTTTCAAACGCCACCAGGTCGATGTTCTCGTCCTGCACCGCCTGCACCAGTTCGGCGTGGTGGGCATCGTCCTGCGCCGAGCGGGCCGCCAGCACATGCAACACTTTTTCGGTGCCCTCGAAGCACAGAAACAGGCCGCCCAACATGAGCAAGGGTGTGATGGCCCAGGGCGCCACCGCGCTGATGGCCAGGGCGGCTGGCACCAGAATGGCCTTGTTGCGCAAAGAGCCCTTGGCCACGGCCCAGACCACCGGCAGTTCGCGGTCGGCCCGCACGCCGGTGACCTGTTGCGCATTCAGCGCCAGATCGTCGCCCAGCACGCCGGCGGTCTTCTTGGCCGCGATTTGCGTCATGGCCGCCACATCGTCCATCGCCGACACGCCCTGACGCGCCGCCACCTTGGTCATGACCGCCACGTCGTCCAGCAAGGTGGCGATGTCGTCGATCAGGGCGAGCAGACTGGAAGCGGCCATGGGTTCAGATCCTTGGATTGAAAGCGGAACTCAGCCGACCCACTTGCGCGCGTTGCGCCAGATGCGCATCCATGGGCTGTGGGCCGAGGCGTCGCCGCTGGTCCAGCTCATCTGGATGTTGCGAAACACCCGCTCGGGGTGCGGCATCATGGCGGTGAAACGGCCATCGGCCGTGGTCACAGCGGTCAAGCCACCCGGGCTGCCATTGGGGTTGAAGGGATAGGCTTCGGTGGCCGCGCCGTGGTGGTCCACAAACCGCATCGCGGCCAGGGCTTTAGCCGGGTCGCCCCGGTGCTTGAAATTGGCAAAACCTTCGCCGTGCGCCACCGCAATCGGCAAGCGGCTGCCCGCCATGCCTTGCAGGAACAGGCTGGGCGATTCCAGCACCTCGACCATGGACAGGCGCGCCTCGTAGCGCTCGCTCT
>NZ_JBFJMY010000569.1:0-2360 GCF_041633695.1 Hydrogenophaga sp. | reverse complement strand
TCCCAGTGCATACAAGGCCTCGCCATTGTATGGACTGCGGACCGCATTTTCGTCTCGGGTTTTCCCTTGCGCGTACTTCTACGCACTATTGAGATGTCCGCATTTGCTGGGAAACCGGGGCGGGATCGGCGCTCTGCAATTCGCTTCAATTGGTGTGAAATAAATTCATCACGCAGCGCCGTCCGCGCAAGTTTCACGTCAGAAATGATCGCTTCTCTTCAGGTCATCGAACCGCAGGCAAGCACGCCATGCGAGGCCCGATGCCATGTACTCAGACCACGACTTTCAAACTGGGCAGTGGTGCCAGCCAAGCCGCGAAACGGCCGCGCACCGCGCGCTCGATGCCTGCGGCATCCAGGCCTTATGCCGCCAGCAGCCGACCATGGTCACCGTGTTCGATGAAGCGGTCGGGCAGGCCCAGCGGCAGCACCGGCAGCTGAATGCCTTCGGCATGCAAGGCCTCCATCACCGCACTGCCGGCACCGCCCATGACGCTGCCCTCTTCCACCGTCACGAAAGCGTCGTGTTTGGCTGCCAGCTCGCGCAGCAATGCCAGATCCAGCGGTTTGACCCAGCGCATATTGGCCACGGTGGCATCCATGGCATGGCCGGCCTGCAAGGCCGGCTGGAGCAACGAACCAAAGGCCAGAATGGCGACACCGCGCCCTTGGCGGCGCAGCTCGCCACGGCCATACGGCAGGCTCTCCAGCGACGTGGATGGCACCACGCCCGCGCCGGCACCACGCGGATAGCGCACGGCCACCGGGTGGTCTTGTTCGAACGCACTGCTGAGCAGTTGCCTGCACTCGGCCTCATCGGCCGGACAGGCGATGCCCATATTGGGAATGCAGCGCAAGTAGGCGATGTCGTAGGCGCCGGCGTGGGTGGCGCCATCGGCCCCCACCAGACCGGCGCGGTCGAGCGCAAAAACCACCGGCAGATTTTGCAGCGCCACATCGTGGATGAGCTGGTCGTAGGCGCGCTGCAAGAAGGTGGAATAGATCGCCACCACCGGCTTGAGCCCTTCACAGGCCAGGCCAGCGGCGAAGGTGACGGCGTGCTGCTCTGCAATGCCGACGTCGAAATAGCGGCGCGGAAAGCGCCGTTCAAACTCCACCATGCCCGAGCCTTCGCGCATGGCCGGCGTGATGCCCACCAGCCGTTTGTCTGCCGCCGCCATGTCGCACAACCATTGTCCGAACACCTGCGTGAAGGTGGTCTTGGCTGGCGTGCTGGGCTTGGTCAAGCCCACGGCCGGGTCGAACTTGCCAGGGCCGTGGTAGGCCACCGGATCGGCTTCGGCCAGCTTGTAGCCCTGCCCTTTTTTGGTCACCACATGCAGAAACTGCGGGCCGCTGTCGGTGTCCAGCAAATGGCGAATATTTTCCAGCGTGGGGATCAGGGAATCGAGATCGTGGCCATCGATCGGGCCGATGTAGTTGAAGCCGAATTTTTCAAACAAGGTGGCCGGCACCACCATGCCTTTAGCGTGCTCTTCCAGCCGCTTGGCCAGCTCAAACAAGGGCGGCGCGCCCTTGAGCACCTGCTTGCCCACATTCTTGGCGGCCGCATAAAACTGACCACTCATGAGTTGCGCCAGGTAGCGGTTGAGTGCACCCACCGGCGGCGAGATCGACATGTCGTTGTCGTTCAGCACCACCAGCAACCGACCCTCTGCAATGCCCGCGTTGTTCAGTGCCTCAAACGCCATGCCTGCGGTCATGGCGCCGTCGCCGATGATGGCAACGGAGTGGCGACCGTCGCCCTGGATTTTGGCGGCCAGCGCCATGCCCAGCGCCGCCGAGATGCTGGTGGACGAATGCGCCGTGCCAAAGGTGTCGTATTCGCTTTCTTCGCGACGCGGAAAACCGCTGATGCCATCTTGCTGGCGCAGCGTGTGCATCTGGTCGCGCCGACCGGTGAGAATCTTGTGCGGATAGGTCTGGTGGCCCACGTCCCAGACCAGGCGGTCTTCGGGCGTATTGAACACGTAGTGCAAAGCCACCGTAAGCTCCACCGTGCCCAGGTTGGAGCTGAGGTGTCCACCGGTGCGCGAGACGCTGTCCAGCACAAAGGCGCGCAACTCGTCGGCCAGTGGCACGAGCTGGGAGCGGGAGAGACGGCGCAAGTCGGCGGGCGACTGGATAGTGGGCAGCAATGGACTCATAGGTAGGCGTTCTGTGGTCGCGGCTCTGGGCGCGGCCTCAATGCGTGCGTTGCCCGACCCAGTCGGCCAGGGCATGCAAGTGGGTGGAATGGGGCAATCCGCTGGCGTTCAGCGCATCGTGTGCTTGGTCCAGCACCGCCTGGGCGTAGGCTTGCGCCGCCGCCAGCCCCAGCAGGGCGACGAAGGTCGGCTT
>NZ_JBFJMY010000568.1:0-2366 GCF_041633695.1 Hydrogenophaga sp. | reverse complement strand
GGGGGACCTATTCGTACACCTCGGCGTCGGGGTCGGTGGCTTCGAGTTCGTAACTGGCCGCCAACATGGCCAGCCGGCCAATCACGCCGTACATGTAGAACCGGTTGGGCAGGCTGGCGCCGGGCTTCACGCCGGGTTGCGGCAGTTGCGCACTCTGCTCAAACGCCAGCGGCACAAAGCGCGCACCCGGGGCGTTCAGGTTTTCGTCCACACCGCGTTCGGCATGCACCCGGTAAAAGCCGCCCACCACGTAGCGATCCATCATGTAGACCACCGGCTCGGCCACGGCGGCGTTGATGCGTTCGTTGGTCAGCACACCCTCTTGGATGATGACCTGATCGACCGAACGCCCGCCCTGCGACAAGGCCATCTTGCATTTGTCCGGTGCCGTCAGGGCGTCGATTTCCTTGGCGTCGCGCACCGTCATGATGCCCATGCCGCCGGTGCCGTTGTCGGCCTTGATGACCACGAACGGCTTTTCGTTGATGCCGTATTCCTTGTACTTGCGGCGGATCTTGCCCAGCAGCGCGTCGGTGTTGCTGCGCAGGCACTCCAGCCCGGCGTCTTCGGCAAAGTTCACCTCGCCGCACTGGTTGAACATGGGGTTGATGAGCCAGTGGTCCATGCCCAGCAGCTTGCCAAAACGCTTGGACACCTCTTCGTAGGCCTTGAAATGCTGGCTCTTGCGGCGCATGCCCCAGCCGGCGTGCAGCGGCGGCAACAGGTACTGCTCGTGCAGGTCTTCCAGGATGCCGGGGTGGCCGGCGCTCAAATCGTTGTTGAGCAGAATCGTGCAAGGGTCGAAGTTCTTCAGGCCCAGGCGCCGCTTGTTGCGGATCAACGGCTCCAGCGTGACCGACTCGCCACCCGGCAGCTCGATGACCGTGGGTGCCTTGATGTCGTTCGAGAGCGAACCCAGGCGCACGTTGAGGCCGGCCTGGAAGAAGATGCGCTGCAACTGCGCCAGGTTGCTCAGATAGAACACATCGGTCGTGCTCTCGGGCACCAGCAACAGGTTCTTGGCCTCGGGGCAGATCTTTTCAATCGCCGCCATGGCCGCCTGCACCGCCAGCGGCAGCATCTCGGGCGTGAGGTGGTTCCAACCGCCGGGAAACAGGTTGGTGTCCACCGGCGCGAGCTTGAAACCGGCGTTGCGGATGTCCACCGAGGTGTAAAACGGCGGCGTGTGCTCCATCCACTCCAGCCGGAACCAGCGCTCGATCACCGGCGTGGATTCCAGAATGCGCTGTTCGAGTTCGTTGATGGGGCCGGTCAGTGCGGTGACGAGGTGTGGAACCATGGTGGCAATGCCTAAGGCGAACGGGAGGACACCCAGTGTAATGGGGTCGGATGACGGCATTTCAAGCCATGAACGCCCCCAAACCCTGCAAACCCTCCGGTTTGGCCCGCGAACGCACCCGGGCTGCGGTGCGGCCCGGGCACGCGGGAACCACGCGTCCGCATGCGGCCAGACAAACATCGGCTGCCCTTCTACGCTGCCACCTCTTGTTCAACTTCAAAGACAGAGGATGTGTATGCAAGCACTTGTAGGCAAGGTCGCCATCGTGACCGGGGCCAGTTCCGGGATTGGGCGCGCCACCGCGCTGCTGTTCGCGCGCCACGGGGCATCGGTGGTGTTGGGGGCGAGGCGGCGGCCCGAGCTCGAACGCCTGGTGGCAGAAATCCGGGAAGCCGGTGGCGCGGCCGTCTGTGTGGCGGGTGATGTGAGAGACGAGGCCTTTGCGCAAGCCCTGGTACACAACGCCGTTGAACATTTTGGCGGCCTGGACATCGCCTTCAACAACGCCGGCACCCTGGGCGAAATGGGCCCAACCCTCGACGTGTCCACCCCCGGCTGGCGCGACACGCTGGACACCAACCTCACCAGCGCCTTTCTGGGCGCCAAGCACCAGATACCGGCCATGTTGAAACGCGGCGGCGGTTCGGTGATCTTCACATCGAGCTTTGTTGGTTACACCGTGGGCTTTCCCGGCGCGGCGGCGTACGCGGCCAGCAAGGCCGGTCTGATCGGGCTGACGCAAGCGCTGGCGGCGGAATTCGGGCCGCAAGCGGTTCGGGTGAACGCCCTGCTGCCGGGCGGCACACACACCCCGATGGCACAGGCCATGAACGGCACGCCCGAGGCCATGGCCCACGTGGCCGGCCTGCATGCGCTCAAGCGGATCGCACAACCCGAAGAACTGGCGCAATCGGTGCTGTACCTCGCGTCCGACGCCTCGTCGTTCACCACTGGCGCGGCCATGCTGGTGGACGGCGGCGTGTCCATCAACCGGACCTGAACCGGCCTCCGGCGAAGTCCGGTGCTTCAGCCCCGCACTTCGCCGTCGCCCAGCACCACGTACTTC
>NZ_JBFJMY010000567.1:0-2370 GCF_041633695.1 Hydrogenophaga sp. | reverse complement strand
TGGTTCGATTGGTTCTACGGGTTCGAATGGCTTGGGCGGGCAGGCAAGGTTTCAGTTGCCTGCGATCTGGAAGTTCGCCGCCACTTCAAGCGCACGCACCAGGCCCGAGTGGTCCCAGGCCGCGCCACCGTGGGCGATGCAGCTGTTCATCATCTGGGCGGCACTGGCGGTGTGCGGCAGCGAGAGGCCCAGCGCCTTGGCGCCTTCCAGCGCCAGGTTCAGATCTTTCTGGTGCAGCTCGATGCGAAAGCCGGGGTTGAAGGTGCGCTTGATCATGCGTTCGCCGTGCACTTCCAGAATGCGGCTGGCGGCAAAACCACCCATGAGGGCCTCGCGCACCTTGGCCGGGTCGGCACCGGCCTTGGCCGCGAACAGCAAGGCCTCGCCCACAGCTTCGATGTTGAGCGCCACGATGATCTGGTTGGCGACCTTGCAGGTCTGGCCGTCGCCCACGCCACCCACCAGGGTGATGTTTTTGCCCATCTTCTCGAACAGCGGCTTCACCTTGGCAAAGGAAGCGTCTGTGGCGCCGACCATGATGGTCAGGCTTGCGGCCTTGGCGCCCACTTCGCCGCCGCTCACAGGCGCGTCGATGTAGTCACAACCCAGCGCCAGGATGCGCTCGGCAAATTGTTTGGTGGCGATGGGCGAGATGGAACTCATATCGACCACGGTCTTGCCTGGGGTGAGGCCGCTGGCAGCACCGTTGTCGCCGAACAGTGCGGCTTCAACGTGCGGGGTGTCGGGCACCATCAGAAAGACGATGTCGGCCGCCTGGGCCACTTCGGCTCCGGTGTTGCAGGCTTGGGCGCCCTGCTCCAGCAAGGCGGCGGGCACGCCGCTGCGCGATTGCGCAAAGAGTTCGTGGCCGGCGGCGAGCAAATGGCCCGCCATCGGCGCGCCCATGATGCCGAGTCCGATGAATCCGAGTTTCATTTTGGGGTTCCTTGAAAGCGATGGGAAAGGAGATGACGGGCCAGCGCTTCAGCGCACCAGACAGGGCATCTTGTTGTTGAAGGTCCAGCCGGGTATGAGGTACTGCATGGCGATGGCGTCGTCGCGCGCGCCGAGTCCGTGCTGCAAATACAGTTGGTGCGCGCGCTCCACAGCGTCCATGTCCAGCGTCACACCCAGGCCGGGGGACTTGGGCACGTCCACATAGCCGCCCCGAATCTGCAGCGGCTCTGTAGTCAGGCCTTGGCCGTCTTGCCAGATCCAGTGGGTGTCGATGGCGGTGACCTTGCCCGGTGCGGCAGCGGCGCAGTGGGTGAACATGGCCAGCGACACGTCGAAATGGTTGTTGGAGTGCGAACCCCAGGTCAGGTCGTACATCTGGCACAGCTGGGCCACGCGCACCGAGCCTTGCAAGGTCCAGAAATGCGGGTCGGCCAGCGGGATGTCGACCGACTGCAGCTGGATGCTGTGGGCCATTTCGCGCCAGTCGGTGGCGACCATGTTGGTGGCGGTGGGCAGGCCCGTGGCGCGCTTGAATTCGGCCATCACTTCGCGGCCCGAGAACACGCCTTCGGCACCACACGGGTCTTCGGCGTAGGCCATGGTGTTGCGGTGGTCGCGCAGCAGGCGCACCGCGTCTTTCAGCAGCCAGCCGCCGTTGGGGTCGAGGGTGATCCTTGCATCGGGAAAGCGCTCGTGCAAGGCCACGATGGCCTCCACCTCTTCTTCTCCGCGCAGCACACCGCCTTTGAGTTTGAAATCCTGAAAGCCGTAACACGCCTGGGCGGCTTCGGCCAGCTTCACCACCGCATCAGGGGTCAAGGCTTCTTCGTGGCGCAGGCGTTGCCAGTCGTCGCCCGCTTCGGGCTCGCTGCGGTAGGCCAGATCGGTCTTGTTGCGGTCGCCTATATAGAACAGGTAGCCCAGCATCTGCACCCGCTCGCGTTGCTGGCCCTCGCCCAACAGCGCGGCCACGGGCACGCCCAGGTGCTGGCCCAACAGATCGAGCAAGGCGCTTTCCACCGCCGTGACCGCGTGGATGGTGACCCGCAAATCAAAGGTCTGCTTGCCACGACCGGCGCTGTCGCGGTCGGCAAACCCTGTGCGCATGCGGTTGAGCAGGCGGTTGTAGTCGCCAATGGGCTGGCCTTCGATGAAGTTGCGCGCGTCCTCCAGGGTCTGGCGGATTTTTTCGCCGCCGGGCACTTCGCCCACGCCGGTGTGGCCGGCCGAGTCGGTCAGGATGAGCAGGTTGCGCGTGAAAAAGGGGCCGTGGGCGCCGCTCAGGTTGAGCAACATGCTGTCGTGCCCGGCCACGGGGATGACTTGCAGGCGGGTGACCGTGGGTGTGGCATTCATGGTGGCGGGATCCGATGGCGAGATTTGCATTAAGTTGACAGTCATCATACAACTTGA
>NZ_JBFJMY010000566.1:0-2372 GCF_041633695.1 Hydrogenophaga sp. | reverse complement strand
TCTTCTTGATCTTGGACGTCTTTCCGTACGGCATATTCGGTATCGGATGTAGGATGGGGATCCTGTTGGACAGTCACTGGTCAAGGGTCACTGGTCATTGCCATCATGGTCGACCCAATGACCAGTGACTGTGTCAGTCGAGCTTCACCTCAAGGCCGAGCCCCTGTAGCTCCCGCACGAGCACGTTGAAGCTCTCCGGCACGCCGGGCTCCGGCATGTTCTCGCCCTTGACAATGGCCTCGTATGCCTTCGAACGGCCCTGCACGTCGTCCGACTTGTAGGTCAGCATCTCTTGCAGCACGTTGGCGGCGCCGTAGGCATACATCGCCCACACCTCCATCTCGCCGAGGCGTTGGCCGCCGAACTGCGCCTTGCCGCCCAGCGGCTGCTGCGTGATGAGGCTGTACGGCCCAATCGAGCGGGCGTGAATCTTGTCTTCGACCAGGTGGCTCAGCTTCATCATGTAGATGTGGCCGACGGTACGCCCGCCGACATCGTGCTCAATCCACTGGGCGTGCCTTCGCGCATGAACGTGGGTCAGGTGCTGGAAGTGCACTTGGGCTGGGCCGCCAAAGGTCTGGGTCAGCGCATTGGCAACATGCTGCAGCAAGAAGCCAAAGTGGCCGAGCTGCGCCAGTTCATGGACACCATCTACAACCAGGCGGGCAAGAAAGAGACGCTGGACGACCTGAGCGACGCCGAAGTGTTGGAAATGGCCGAAAACCTGCAACACGGCGTGCCGTTTGCGACGCCTGTGTTCGACGGTGCGTCGGAAGACGAGATCCGTGCCATGTTGAAACTGGCGTACCCGGACGATATTGCGGAGCTCAAGGGCTTGACCGCTACCCGCACCCAGGCCCAGTTGTACGACGGCCGCACCGGCGACGCTTTCGAGCGTGTGACCACCGTGGGCTATATGCACTTCTTGAAGCTGCACCACTTGGTCGACGACAAGATGCACGCCCGCTCCACCGGTCCTTACTCCCTGGTCACGCAGCAGCCGCTGGGCGGCAAGGCGCAGTTCGGTGGTCAGCGTTTCGGCGAAATGGAAGTGTGGGCGCTGGAAGCCTACGGTGCTTCCTACATCCTGCAAGAAATGCTCACCGTCAAGTCCGACGACGTGCAAGGCCGTACCAAGGTGTACGAGAGCATCGTCAAGGGCGAGCACGCGATCGAAGCGGGCATGCCCGAGTCGTTCAACGTGCTGGTCAAGGAGATCCGATCACTCGGTATCGACATTGAGCTCGAGCGCTCTTAATTCGTCGGCAAGACAAGGATTGAACCCATGAAATCATTACTCGACCTGTTCAAGCAGTTCACGCCCGACGAGCATTTCGATGCCATCCGCATCGGTCTGGCTTCGCCGGAGAAAATCCGTTCGTGGTCTTTTGGCGAAGTCAAAAAACCCGAAACCATCAACTACCGCTCCTTCAAGCCTGAGCGCGACGGCCTGTTTTGCGCCAAGATTTTTGGTCCCATCAAGGACTACGAATGCTTGTGCGGCAAATACAAGCGCCTCAAGCACCGTGGTGTCATCTGCGAGAAGTGCGGCGTTGAAGTCACGCAGACCAAGGTGCGCCGCGACCGCATGGGCCACATCGATCTGGCCGCGCCTTGCGCCCACATCTGGTTCCTGAAATCGCTGCCTTCGCGTCTGGGCCTGATCCTGGACATGACGCTGCGCGACATCGAACGCGTGCTGTACTTTGAAGCCTATGTGATCGTGGATCCGGGCATGACCCCGCTGAAGAAATTCGCGATCATGACGGAAGACGACTACGACGCCAAGAAGCGCGAATTCGGCGACGAATTCGTCGCCAAGATGGGTGCCGAGGGCGTCAAGGAGCTGCTGCAGGCGATCGACCTCGACATCGAGATCGAAAAGCTGCGCAACGACCTGACCGGCTCCGAACTCAAGATCAAGAAGAACGCCAAGCGCCTCAAAGTGCTGGAAGCCTTCAAGAAGTCGGGCATCAAGCCCGAGTGGATGGTGCTCGACGTGCTGCCCGTGCTGCCACCGGACCTGCGTCCGCTGGTGCCGCTGGACGGTGGCCGGTTTGCCACCTCCGATCTGAACGACTTGTACCGCCGCGTCATCAACCGCAACAGCCGTCTGCGCCGTTTGCTGGAGCTGAAAGCCCCTGAGATCATCGCGCGCAACGAAAAGCGCATGCTGCAAGAAGCCGTGGACAGCTTGCTGGACAACGGCCGTCGCGGCAAGGCCATGACGGGCGCCAACAAGCGCGCCCTGAAGTCGCTGGCCGACATGATCAAGGGCAAGAGCGGTCGTTTCCGCCAGAACTTGCTGGGCAAGCGCGTCGACTACTCCGGCCGTTCGGTCATTGTGGTGGGCCCTACGCTCAAGCTGCACC
>NZ_JBFJMY010000565.1:0-2375 GCF_041633695.1 Hydrogenophaga sp. | reverse complement strand
CTCCAGCGCCGGTGCCGCCAACATCTGGTACCTCAACCTGAACCCCACGCCATCCGACATTTCCGACAAGTCGGGCAAAGGGCACCACCCCAGTTGGGTGGACCCAAACAACAAGGCTTCGCTGTGGACCGGGCCTTGACGCTGGCGCCAGCGTTCTGACGTCTCCCCCCCGAGCCGAAAGCGCCCCAAGCGCTCAGACCTTGGGCTGCGCCACCCCCGCCATCTGGCTTTGAATCGCCTTGCGCGCTTGGCGCACCGGGCAGGCATTGGCCTCTACGGTCGGTGGTGGCAGATAGGCGCGGCAATGCAACGCAATGGGCATCGATGGTGTCTCCCCACGGATCGACACCAGAGCACACCCCTGGGCATACAGATTTGCCGCGCAGCCGTGCACCAGCCGTGCACCAGCCGTGCACCAGCCGTACACCAGCTGTGGCAGCGCGGCACCGGTGCTGCAGTGGCCGCCGCTGGTTGATGGGAAGGCACCTCCCAGCTGCTGCGACATGCATCAGTGGCTGAGAAAACAGCCCCGGGGGAAAGGCAAGACCTGCCCCAGCAGCGTTCTCGGATCGAACCCAAACCGCACCAAATACATGAAACATATACAATTCATATACGTTTCATACAGAGGGCTTTTATGGGTATCGTCAAAATTTCAGATGTGATGCACGAAAACCTGCGGGTCGCGGGCAGCGCGCTCAGCAGGTCCATCAACGCGCAAGCGGAGCATTGGATGCGGGTCGGCATGCTGACCGAAATGCACCCCGAGTTGAACCACCGGGAAATCAGCCAGTTGTTGATTCGCGCCGAAATCGCGGGGGGCCTGGACATCGCCATGGCCGCCAAAGGCGAGCTCATCAAACCCGGCGTTGCCGCAACCGCAACGGCCACCGGGAAACACTGATGGCGCGCAACGGCGTTTCCATCAAATCGCCCGAAGACATCGAGAAGTCGCGGGTCGCCGCCCAGCTGGCCGCCGAAGTGCTCAGCATGATCGAGCCCTTCGTGGTGCCCGGCGTGAGCACCGACCGGCTCGACCAGATCTGCCACGACCACATCGTGAACGTGCAGGGTGTGATTCCCGCCAACGTGGGCTACAAGGGCTTTCCCAAAACCATCCTCACCTCGGTCAACCAGGTGGTGTGCCACGGCATCCCCTCGCCCGACAAGATTCTGAAAAAAGGCGACATCGTCAACATCGATGTGGCCGTGATCAAAGACGGCTGGTTTGGCGACACCAGCCGCATGTTCTTTGTGGGCGAACCCAGCGTATTGGCCCGGCGCCTGGTGGAAACCACCTACCAAGCCATGCTGGCCGGCATCAAAGCCGTGAAACCCGGCGCCACGCTGGGCGATGTGGGCCACGCCATTCAAACGGTGGCCCACCGCGAGCATTTCAGCGTGGTGCGCGAATTCTGCGGCCACGGCATTGGGCAGGTCTACCACGACGACCCCAACGTCTTGCACTACGGTCGACGCGGCGAAGGGCTCAAGCTGCAAGCCGGCATGGTGTTCACCATCGAACCCATGCTCAACGCGGGCAAACGCGACATCCGCCACCTACCCGACGGGTGGACCGTGGTCACCAAAGACCGCTCGCTCTCTGCCCAGTGGGAACACATGGTGGCGGTCACGCCCGAGGGCTACGACGTGTTGACCACTTGGCCGGGTGGCACCGGCAACTACGCGCCGATCTGAAACCCTGCGGCGCCCGCCAGCACCCGGCCATTCGACCACCAGCAACAGCCTCGCCACGGCTGCTGCGCACCGTATCGACCGTCCATCAGCGGTCCAGACCGGATTCACCCGGCCTCTGAAGGCCCTTCGTTCTTCAGCTCGGCAAACTTGCCCGCCATCGTCGGGTTGCCGCGCGTCAGCTTCTTGATCGTCACGTCCTGGGCCTTGTCGTTCGCCAGCCGAAGATTCCGGTCGGTGCCGAGCAGGGCCTCCTTCGTCTTCTGCAGGTGGTCGATCGATTTGTCGATCTCTTCGATCGCCGTCTGGAAGCGCCTGGAGGCCAGGTCGTAGTTCTTGGCGAAGGCGTTCTTGAAGGTGTCGAGATCGGCTTCAAAGTTCGTGATGTCGATGCTCTGCGCCTTCACCAGCGCCAGCTCCGACTTGTATTTGAGCGAGTTCATCGCCGCATTGCGCAGCAGCGTGATCATGGGCAGAAAGAACTGCGGGCGCACCACATACATCTTGGGGAAGCGGTGGAACACATCGACGATGCCCGTGTTGTAGAGCTCGCTCTCGGGCTCCAGCAACGAGACCAGCACCGCGTACTCGCAGCCCTTCTCGGTGCGGTCTTTGTCGAGCTCCTTCAGGAAATCCTCGTTCTTGTTCTTCGTTGAGGTGCGATCGTTTTCGTTCTTCAT
>NZ_JBFJMY010000564.1:0-2380 GCF_041633695.1 Hydrogenophaga sp. | reverse complement strand
GTGCGGTCGGCGGTGTCCTTGAGCATCAGCGTGCCCACCATGCCCACGCCGTCTTGCAGCGCGCGGATGGCGGCCTGGGCTGTGAGGGTTTTGCCGCGCAGCGCGCCGTGCACGTCGCACCAGCCCAGGCGCACCAACTCCACGCCACTGGCCTCGATTTGTTGCCGGGCTTGTGCGATGGCTTCGGCGTCGCGGGCGCCGTACTGCCCACACGCCTGGGCAAATGGGGTGTGCCGGCTGCTCATGGGGTGTTGCTGGCTTGCGCTGGCTCGGTCGCGCTGGCCCAGGGTGCACCGCTGCGTTTGGCTTGCACCGCGTGTTGCCACCAGGCCTGCCAGTCTTGGGCCGGGGCGATGCCGTCCACCGTGTCGGGCCCGCTGATGCTGGCGTGCAAGGCAGGGTCGGCGGTGCCGGGGGGTGTGCCTCCGGCGGCCACGGTTTCGATGGCCTGGATCAGCACGCGGCGGTTGGCCATGATGACTTTGTCGGTGGTGCCCAGGTGTTCGCGGGTGCGGTCCTGGATCACGCCCATGCTCTCGCAGGCCCACTGGTCGTGCACGTTGATGTCGTCCTCGCCCATGCCCAGGTAGGTGCTGCTTTGCTGTTCGGCGGCATCGAAACCCCAGTGGTTGTGGCGCCCGGTTTTCGGGATGTATTCGGGCAGCGTCACGCCGGCCAGGCGCTGCTGGCGCATGGCGTTTTTGTCCACCGGCGCGTCGAAGCTGGTGAAAAACGCAAACCAGTAGTTGTGGGTGTCGTCCACCGGCACGTGCATCTGCGTGATGGTCATGGTTTCCGACAAGGGGATCACAAAGGTGTGCGGAAACACCGCGTTGGTCACACGCACATGGGTGAGCTCCTCGGTCATCTTGCGCAGCGCGGTGAGCTGAAAACCATAGGGTTTGTTCTCGAAGGAAATCTCGGGTTGACCGAATTCGCGCATCACCCGCGTCATGGGCCAGCGCTCCCCGCCCACTTCGCCGGCGCTGGCGCCGCGAAACTGCTTGCCGTAACTTTCTTCCAGCGAACCGTCGTTGAAGAAGCGGTGCAGGTACGAGGCGTGCGCCGGGTCGATGCCGACCTCGAACGACTGCAACCAGTTGCAATTCCACAGGCCTTTGAACGCAAAGCTGTGGCTGCCCGGTGCCTGGAAACAATCGAGCGCGGGAAAGGGTGGGGGTGTGCTGTCCTCGGGGCCGAACCAGCCGAACAACACACCGGCTTTTTCCAGCAGCGGGTAGCTGCGCTGGCGTATGCGTTTGCACAATTGGCTACCGGTGGGCTCGGCTGGTGTTTCCAGGCATTGGCCGTCGACGGCGAATTTCCAGCCATGGAACGGGCAGCGCAGGCCGTCGCCTTCGTTGCGGCCATAGGCCAGGTCAGCGCCTCTGTGCGGGCAGCCCCGGTCGAGCAGGCCGAACTGGCCTTGTGCATCGCGGAACAAGACGAAGTCCTGGCCCAACAAACGCACCGGCTTGACCGGGCGCTGCGCCATCTCGGGCGCCAGTTGGGGGTCGAATTCGTCCACCAGGGCCACCGGCTGCCAGTAACGGCGCATCAGCGCACCGCAGGGTGTGTCGGGACCGATTTGCGTGATCAGGTCGTTCAGTTCGGCTTTCATGGGACTCCTGCGGTAAGCTGGTTGCGTGTTGAGACAAATGGTATCCCATAATTTAATTTCGGTGTACAGTTTTAATCCATGAACCTGCAAGAAACCGTTTTGATGCAATTGCGCGACCTGATCCTGAGCGGTGAATTTCCGCCCGGGCAGCGCCTGGCCGAGCAGCAACTGGCCGAGCGGCTGGGCGCCTCGCGCACCCCGGTGCGTGCCGCGCTGGTGACGCTGGAGCAAGAGGGCCTGGTCGAGGCCAACGACACCGGCAAATTCCTGGTGCGCCAGTTCACCGCCCAGGAGGTGATCGACGCGATCGCGGTGCGCGGACACCTGGAGGGCATGGCCGCGCGGCTGGTGGCCGAGCACGGTGTGTCGCGCCAGTTGCAGGGCGACTTGCAGGCCGCGTTGGACGAGGGCGACCGGCTGCTGGCCGACAACCCGCTCACCATTGAAAGTTACGCCGCCTACGCCACCATGAACGACCGTTTTCACGCGCTCATACTGGGCGCCAGCGGCAACCGGGCCTTGCAGCGCGCGGTGGCGCTGAACGACAAATTGCCCTTTGCCCCGGCTTCGGCCATGTTGCCCATGCAGGGCAGCGTGGCCCTGGACCGCGACTGGATGCTGTACGCGCACCGCCAGCACCACATGCTGTTCGATGCGCTCCAGCGTGGCGAAGGCGCGCGCGCACAAGCCTTGGCGACCGAGCACACCGCCGTGGCGCAGATGAACATGCGCCTGGCGCTGGAGCGGCGCGCCGAGTCC
>NZ_JBFJMY010000563.1:0-2394 GCF_041633695.1 Hydrogenophaga sp. | reverse complement strand
TTGTACTTTTCGCACAGTGCCATGTCCTGCTCCAGACGGTCATTGCTCTTGTGCACGATCTGGTTAATGGCAAACGGTGCGGCCTTGTTGTCGGGGTGGGCCTTGTCGTGTGCGGCCAGTGCCTCGGTGATCTCGGCCAGCCACTCGTCGAGCTGCGAGGCCGGGCGCGCGTTGAGCGCGGGCATCGCGCCCACCACGCCTGCCGTGCACTGCGCAATGACGAGCTTGGGGTTGCTGATGATGAACAGGGGCGAGCCGATCACTGGAAAACGGATGTTTTTCAGAACCGGGGGCAAAACACGTTGGCGTGTGGACATGGAGTCTCCGTTAAAGGGCAAATACGCGATCCGATTCTGGGTCCGCGAGCTGGTTGGGCCTGTCGAAATGGAGACAGGCGTAAGCGCTGCGACGAACGCCAGCGTCTCGGTGGATCAGAAGGCTTCCAGCGCCATCTCGTTCACAGCGTCCGCGCCGTCCACGATGCTGTCGCGCAAACCGGGAACGCGGCTCAAGATATGGTCGGCATAAAAACGCGCGGTGGTGATCTTGGCTTGCATGAAGCCCGCGTCCTGTGCCTTGGCCTGCAGCTCTTCGGCCACCAGCAGCGAACGCGCCAGTTGCCAGCCCGCCACCAGGTTGCCTGCCAGCATCAGGTAAGGCACGCTGCCGGCAAAGGCCGCGTTGGGGTTGCTGCGTGTGTTCGCGGCGATGAAGTCCACCACCTGCACAAAGGCCGTGCGTGCAGCATCCAGCCGCTTGGCCACAGCCACGGCGTTGGCGCTGCCGCTCTTGGCCAGCGCCACTTCGGTTTTTTCGATCTGCGCGGCGATGGCCTTGGCCGTCGCGCCACCGTCGCGTGCGGTCTTGCGCCCCACCAAATCGTTGGCTTGGATCGCGGTCGTACCTTCGTAGATGGTCAGGATCTTGGCATCGCGGTAGTGCTGTGCCGCACCGGTTTCTTCAATGAAGCCCATGCCGCCGTGCACCTGCACGCCCAGGCTGGTGACTTCCAGACTCATCTCGGTGCTGAAACCTTTGACCAGCGGGACCAGGAATTCGTAGAACGCCGCATTTTGTTTGCGCGCGTCGGCATCTGGGTGGTGGTGCGCCGCGTCGTAGGCGGCCGCAGCCACGCTGGCCATGGCCCGGCAACCCTCGGTAAAGGCACGCATGGTCATGAGCATGCGTTTCACATCGGGGTGGTGGATGATGGGGGCGGCGGTCGTCATGCTGCCATCCACCGGGCGGCTTTGCACGCGGTCTTTCGCGTACGCCACCGCTTGCTGGTACGAACGCTCGGCCACGGCAATACCCTGAACGCCCACGGCATAGCGCGCGGCGTTCATCATGATGAACATGTACTCCAGACCCCGGTTCTCCTGGCCCACCAGATAACCCACGGCGCCGCCGTGGTCGCCGTACTGCAGCACGGCGGTCGGGCTGGCCTTGATGCCCAGCTTGTGTTCGATGCTCACGCAGTGCACGTCGTTGCGCTCTCCCAGCGAGCCGTCCGCCTGCACCATGAACTTGGGCACCACAAACAGGCTGATGCCTTTCACACCTTCGGGTGCGCCGGTGACACGCGCCAGCACCAGGTGCACGATATTCTCGGCCATGTCGTGCTCACCATAGGTGATGAAAATTTTGGTGCCAAACACCTTGTAGCTGCCATCGGGCTGCGGTTCGGCGCGCGAGCGCACAGCGGCCAGATCGGAACCCGCCTGCGGCTCGGTCAGGTTCATGGTGCCGGTCCACTGGCCACTCACCAGCTTCTCCAGGTACACCGCCTTGAGCTCGTCGCTGCCGGCCGTCAGCAGGGCTTCGATGCCACCATCGGTGAGCAAAGGGCATAGCGCAAAACTCAGATTGGCCGAGTTGAGCATTTCACCGCAGGCCGCACCAATGGTCTTGGGCAAACCTTGTCCACCAAAGTCCACCGGGTGCTGCAAGCCTTGCCAGCCACCTTCGGCGTACTGCTTGAACGCCTCTTTGAAACCCGGCGTGGTCGTGACCACACCAGCCTTGAACGACGAGGGATTGAGGTCGCCCTCCCGGTTCAGGGGTGCCACCACACCTTCGTTGAACTTGGCGCACTCCTCGAGCACGGCTTGCGCGGTCTCCAGGCCCGCATCTTCAAAGCCGGGCAAATGGGCAATCTGGTCGATGCGCGCCAGGTGCTCGATGTCGAACAGCATGTCTTTCAACGGTGCGGTGTAGCTCATGGTGGTCTCCTGTTTTCGGTCTCGGATACAAGAAGGGCATCGCGAACGATGCCCTTGTTTGGCGTGGGCGCCGGGTTTAAAGCGCCTGTACCAATTCGGGCACGGCGACAAAGAGATCGGCCTCCAGGCCGTAGTCGGCCACGGAGAAGATCGGGGCTTCGGGGTCTTTGTT
>NZ_JBFJMY010000562.1:0-2403 GCF_041633695.1 Hydrogenophaga sp. | reverse complement strand
GTTCGCAGATCGCGCAGGAACCAGCTGTTGATCCAGCAGAGACCCACCTCGATGGCCGCGCCCATGCGGTGTGCTGTGCCCAGGTTTTGTGTCCACACCGTGGTGGCCAGGCCATAGTCGGTGGCATTGGCCAGAGCGATAACCTCTTCTTCTGTGTCGAAGGGTGCGATATGGCAACAGGGGCCGAAGACCTCTTCTCGCACCACACTGGAAGTTTCAGGTAGGCCGGTCCAGATCGTCGGCTGCACGAAATGACCCTCTGCGAATTCACTCGACATGGATGGCGTTCCGCCGCCGGTAATCACGGTGGCTCCTTCGGCTTTGGCCTTCGCGTAGTAGCCCAGCACCTTGGCTTTGTGCTCTGCAGAAATTAGGGGACCCAGATTCACACCCGGTTCGTCGGATGGACCCACCTTCAGCGCTTCTGCGCTGGCTTTGAGCGCGGCCACATATTTATCGAAGATGGGGCGCTGTACGTAGACCCGCTCAGTGCCCAGGCAGACCTGGCCGCAGTTCTCGAACACACTGCGCGTGATGCCGGCCACGGCCTTGTCGAAGTCAGCGTCTGCAAACACAATGCCCGCGTTCTTGCCGCCGAGCTCGAAAGAGACCGGGCGCACACCCTTGGCGGCTGCGGCCATGATGGCTTCGCCGGTGCGGGTTTCACCGGTGAAGGTGATGCCATTGACGCCGGGGTGTTGGGTCAGGAACTCGCCCGCCGAGCCTGGCCCAAAGCCGTGCAGCACCTGATACACGCCCTTGGGCACACCCACGGCGTTCATCACCTCGCCCAGCAGCGTGGCAGTGGCGGGGGTTTCTTCCGAAGGCTTGACGATCACGGTGTTGCCGCAGGCCAGCGCCGGGCCCACCTTCCAGGTCATCAATAACAGCGGCAGGTTCCAGGGGCAGACCACGGCGACCACCCCCAGCGGCGACCGCACCGCATAACTCATGGCAGTGCCGCCGTCAGGCGTGGTCATCTGAAAGCTCTCCGTCGGCACGTTTTTCACGATGTCGGCGAACACCTTGAAGTTGGCGGCACCGCGCGGTATGTCGATGTGTGCGGCAAGTGAGCGTGGCTTGCCCGTGTCGGCCAGCTCGGCTTCCAGAAAGTCGTCGAAGCGCCGGTTGATTTCGTCGGCCACGGCGTGCATGAGTTCGGTGCGTTGGACCACGCTCATGCGCCCCCATTCGCCCTTCATGGCCGCGTGTGCGGCCGCGACGGCGGCGTTCACTTCGGTTTGGCCCGCCTCGTGCACCAGGCCGATGACTTGGTTGTTGACCGGTGCGCGGTTTTCGAAGGTCTTGCCGGTGGCGACGAATTCGCCATTGATGAAGTTGTGGAACTGTTTCATGGTCAAAGTGCAGTAGAGAAATTCAGGTGAGGCCCAGGGCATCGAGACCAGCGCGGGCGCAGGCTTCGTCTTGCTCGGCCGAGCCGCCAGAGACACCGACGCCACCGATCAATGCGCCGTCTTCGACAATGGGCAGGCCACCGCCAAACACCACCAGGCGGGGGCGGTGCACGATGCCGATTCGGAGTGCCTCTGCGCCTGCCAAAATTTCGGGCCACTGACTGGTGGCAAAGCCGAAGCTGGCCGTTGTGTAGGCCTTGTCAATTGCGATATCGATCGAGTGCAAATACGCACCGGGCATGCGCAAAAATCCGGCCAAGGAGCCCGAAGCGTCGGTTATCGCTACATTGATGCGTATGCCCAACGAATCGGCATGGGCCACCGCCGCGCGGCAGGCGATCAGGCAAGCCTCGGCGGTGATCAGCGATTGGGGAACTGAAAGAACGGGTTTCATAAAGCTGAGCCGAGATAAGGGACGCTGTTCAACGCCAGCCCGAAGACAGCAAGAGATGCGTTGCATCCGGCGCAGCCGGTCCACACGCATCGCCCACTTCATGGGGTGGCGCACCGCATGGCTGGGCTTATGTGTACACCTCGGTGAACGATGGAACCAAGTTGCCTGTGTGGTAGAAAATCCCACTGCCCAGCATGTCTTCGGTCCAGGTGGTCACCGGTCGGTCGCGCTGGGCCAAGTAGCCCAGGCCGGCGAAGGTCTCGTTGCGGTTTCCGCTGGGGTCAAAGAAGTAGATCGTTTCTCCGCGTGTGATGCCGTGACGGGTAGGCGCGACATCGATGCGCACTTTGTGCTTGGCCATGATGTCGGCCGCTTTCAACACGTCGTGCCAACTGTCTAGAAAGTAGGAGATGTGGTGCAAGCCACTGGTGGGTCCACCGACAAAGGCGATATCGTGCGGCGTGGTGGTGCACGCCATCCAGGTGCCGGCCTGAATGTCACCTTCGGGCCCAACCAGAACCTGCTCGGTCAAGAAGAAATTCAAGACTTCGGACATGAACCGGGTGTTGTCGGCCACGGTGTTGATTCCAGCCT
>NZ_JBFJMY010000561.1:0-2416 GCF_041633695.1 Hydrogenophaga sp. | reverse complement strand
TATTACCAAGTGCGCGCAAGACCCGTGAAATGGATACCAGCGCAAAGCCAAGGATTATAGCCTGAAGACCAGGCCCTGCCAAATCTCCCAACCCGACCGCGTACACCAGCCAGTTCGGACGACTTCACTTTTTCAAGCGCGCCAGGCCGGCAAACGGGTGCGGGCGCTCTTGCGCGTCATCGGCTGCGGGCACGGCCGGGTCACCGGCCTGCATCACCAGGGCGTGTGGGCAGGTTTCGTGCATGGGAACGATGGGCAAAGCCATCAGCAGCTCGTCTTCCAGCACGTCGAGCAGGCTCGGACGCGGCTCCAGCGCCAGCAAATCTTCCTCGCAATCGTCGTCCTGCGCTTCGGCGGTGGCCTCGTCGGCCACAAACCGGAACCAGTTGTCGACCTGCAACGGGGCTTCCACCGGCCCCAGGCAGCGCTGGCAGGTCAGCGCCACACGGGCGTCGGCTTCCAGATGCAGCCAGGCCGCCGGTGCCCCGCCTTGCGCGCCCGGCCGCAGTTCTGCCTGGATCGTCCACGACACAGGCATCCCGACCGGATCTTCTGGCTGGTGCAGTTCCTGCTGCAAGCGCTCGAAGCGCTCCAACGGGTCTTGCATCTGGAGCCGCGCACCGGCCTGGGCAAAGGCTTTCACATCCAGACGCGCCGGATTCCAAACCGATTTGGGGGTTTCTTTCATGCAGGCAGTGTAAAAGAATACAAGGAGAATACCGGCATGCCCGACACACCCTCCCCCCTCCAGCAGCCAACCGCCCGCCCCCTGATTCTGGGCTCCACCTCGCGATACCGCCACGACTTGCTCAGCCGCCTGGGCCTGCCTTTTGAGGCCGTCGCGCCCGATGTGGACGAAACGCCCCAGCCCGGCGAAAAGCCCGACCAGCTGGCGATGCGCCTGGCGCTGGCCAAAGCCTGGGAGGTCGCCAAGCGACACCCACAAGCGGTGGTGATCGGCAGCGATCAGGTGGCCGACCTGCGCGGCGAGCCCCTGGGCAAGCCCGGCGACCACGAACGCGCGGTGGCCCAGCTGCGGCGCATGCGTGGCCAGGCCGTGGTGTTCCAGACGGCGGTGGCGGTGGTCTGCGCCGCCACCGGCTACGAAGCGGCCGATCTGGCCCCGGTTCGGGTGCTGTTCCGCGACTTGAGCGACGAAGAAATCGAGCGCTATCTACGCACCGAGCAACCCTACGACTGCGCCGGCAGCGCCAAGAGCGAAGGCCTGGGCATTGCCCTGCTGGAGCGCATCGACAACGACGACCCGACCGCGCTGGTGGGCCTGCCCTTGATCCGCACCTGCCGCCTGATCCGGGCCGCCGGCATACGCGTCCCGTGAGCACGCCCGCCATGCCGTCTACCGCCCCCAACCGCCCAGGCACGCTGTACCTGGTCCCCACGCCGCTGGATTTTGGCTGCACGCCTGAACAGGGCGCCGCCCATCCCGCCATCGATCTGCACCTGCCCCAAGGCACGCTGCACACCGCGGCGCGGCTCACGCATTGGATCACCGAAAACGCCAAAAGCACGCGCGCTTTCCTCAAACGCGTGGACGCGGTCTGCCCGCTCGGCCAGCCCTTGCAAGCCCAGTCCATTGCCGAACTGCCGCGCCAGGCCCACAAAAAGGGCGATCACGACCCGGCGGTGGCCAGCGACGACCAGGCCAAGCAGTTGCTGGCACCGGCGCAGCAAGGACACGACATGGGCCTGGTGAGCGAAGCCGGTATGCCCGCCATTGCCGACCCGGGCAGCTCGGTTGTGCGTGCGGCGCACGCCCTGGGAATTCCGGTGGTGCCCTTGACCGGGCCGGTGTCGCTCATGCTGGCGCTGGCCGCCAGCGGCCTGAACGGCCAGCATTTTGCGTTTGTGGGCTACGTGCCGCACGAAGCCAGCGAACGCGCCAAGCGCCTGCGCGAACTGGAGGCTTTGGCGCTCAAGACCGGGCAAACCCAGATCTTCATCGAAACGCCCTACCGCAACACCGCCCTGCTCCAGGCGTTGCTGCAAACCCTGCAACCGCAGACCCGGCTGGCGGTGTGCAGCGGTTTGACACTGCCGCAACAGCACTGCCGCAGCGCGCTGGTGGGCCAATGGCGCTCACAGAACGGCAACGGCTCTGCAGGTGCGGCGGCGGCGCCCATGGACGCACCTGCGGTGTTCCTGATCGGGCGCTGAAACCCGGGATCCGGCCCAGTGGGGTTTTATGAGCCGTTGACGATGCGGTTCATGTGAGCGCGCACTCCGGCGCTCAGCTCGGGGTTCGCCAGCGCCAGGTCCATGGTGGCCTCCAGGAAGCCCTCATTGCTGCCACAGTCGTAGCGCTTGCCCTGGTAACGGAAAGCGTAGACCTTCTCCACCCCGATCAAGGCGGCGATGCCGTCGGTAAGCTGGATTTCGCCGCCCGCGCCGGTGGGTT
>NZ_JBFJMY010000560.1:0-2427 GCF_041633695.1 Hydrogenophaga sp. | reverse complement strand
GTGGGGCGGTCCAGCAGTACGACGGCCGTGCTCATCAGACGCCCTCGCGGCCGACGATGGACACCGAGCAAACGTTCTGCGACGGTTGCCCACCGAGGTTGTGCGTGAGGCCAATCTTGGGGTTCTTCAACTGGCGCGGCCCCGCACGGCCTTGCAGTTGCAGATACATCTCATAGAGCATGCGGATGCCACTGGCCCCAATGGGGTGGCCGAAGCACTTGAGGCCACCGTCGATCTGGCAGGGTATGGCGCCATCGGCGTCGAACTTGCCATCGAGCACATCACGCACCGCGGCGCCTTCCTCGGACAAACCCAGATCTTCCATGGTGACCAGCTCGGTGATGGAGAAGCAGTCGTGCACCTCGGTCATGCTCACTTCCTGCGCCGGGTTCCGGATGCCGGCTTCGGCGTAGGCCTTGCGCGCCGCAACGCGGGCGGTGTGCACGTAGCTGCCGTCCCATTCGTTCGAGTGCATTTCCCAGCCGTTCGACACCGCGACCTGCAGCGCTTTGAAAGTGACCAGATCGCGCTTGCCGAGCGCGCGAGCGATGTCGGGGCGTGTGACGATCACCGCCGCTGCGCCGTCGGACACGCCGCAGCAATCGAACAAGCCCAGCGGCTCGGCGATGGTGGGCGCTTTCAGGCACTGCTCTTCGGTGATGGTCTTTTGCAGATGCGCCTTGGGGTTGAGCGAGCCGTTGGCGTGGCTTTTGATCGACACGTGCGAGATGGCGCGTTTGAGCAAGGCCGCATCGATACCGTGCTTGGCGCGGTAAGCGGTGGCGAGCTGCGCGAAGTTGGCGGGCGCCACCGCGTTCGGGTACCACTGTGGAATGTAGGTGCCCACCGTGGCCACCGGCAATCCGCCGTAACCGGTGTCCTTGAGCTTCTCCACGCCGAGCGCAATCGCGATGTCGCACGCGCCTGCGGCCACGGCGTACACCGCGGCACGGATCGCCTCGGAGCCGCCAGCGCAGAAGTTCTCGACCCGGGTGACGCCGATGTTGGGCAGGCGCAGCGCGATGCCCATGGGCGTACCTCCACGGCCCACGCCAACGTCGTCCATGTGTGTGGAGAACCAAGCGGCGTCGAGCTGTTCGGGCGAGATGCCGGCGTCGGCCATGGCTTCGTTGTAGGCCTCGACCATGAGGTCTTCGGGGCTGGCGTCCCAGCGCTCGCCGAACTTGCTGCAACCCATGCCGAGAATGGCGACTTTGTCTTTGATGCCGATGGCCATGAATTACTCCTTCGATGCGGTGGTGTCGGCGCCGGAGGCCACGGGCGTGGCTTTCCAGAAATAGCGGGTGAAGCCTCGCGCCTCGTCGATGTCTTTGATGCGGAACGCCATCTCGACCTCGCAACCCGAGGCGATGTCGCCCTTGGCCACGTCGGTGAACTCCATCAGAATGCGCCCACCGCCGACGAAGTCGACCTGACCGTACTGGTGGGGTGGCGCCCTGTGGAAGGAGAGCGATTCGGCCGACCAGCTCAGCACGTGGCCCCGCCGCTCCGCGAGCTTGTAGGGCTTCTGCGTGTCCTGCAGCGGCTTGCCTTGGTCGTAGGAAATGCGGGACGGCGGGAAGTGCACCGCGCCCGTCACCTCGCAGCGCCCGGCCACCAGGCCGAGGATGGCGGTGCGGTGGCGGTAGGCGGTGCTCAATGCGGTCTTGCGGTCCTGCTCGCCGCGCGGGCCGCGCTCCAGGCGCAGTTGCTCCTTGAACGACAAGAACTTGGTGTAGTTCTTTTCTTCCACACCCCGCGCGAGCCAACCCGAGACGCCGCGCGCCGGCCGGAACGACTGTATGGCCGGGGTCACACGCAGCACGATGGCTTGCGCACCGCCGCCGAACTGCGCCAGCAATATGTGCTGACCCGGTTGTGCGCGTTCCAGCACGGCAGCCAGCATGAGCAACGCGTGCGGCGTACCGGTTTCGCCCACGGTGGCGGCCAGCGAATCAGCGATCGCCTCGGGGCGGATACCGCAGGCTTTTGCCAGTTGTGCATCCATCTTGGCGAACGTGGTCGGGAAGATGAAGTGATCAACCGCACCCGCTTCAACACCAGCTTTCTCCAAGGCACTGGCGATGGCGCGGGGGCCCAGCTTGGCTATGCCTTCGTCGCGCACCCAGCGCTCTTCCCAGTGGTAATCGATGTCTTCACCGGCCTGGCGGAAGTGGTCGACGAAATCGACGGTGAGCGTGGCACCACCGAGGTATTCGGCGATCACGTTGGCGCTTCCGACCGTCAGCGCCGCCGCACCATCGCCGTAGTCCAGTTCCTGCGAACTGGCGGCCCGGGTCTTGCGGTGGTCGGTGGCGATCACGAGTGCTTCGCCGCCGCGCGCGCTCACGCGGTCCATCGCGCCGATCACGGCGCTCAGCGCCGCACTGGACGAACCGCCCATGTCGAGCGCCTCAACGCCCTCTC
>NZ_JBFJMY010000559.1:0-2432 GCF_041633695.1 Hydrogenophaga sp. | reverse complement strand
TCGAGCAATGCGGCGCTGCGTGGTGCGCCGCTGGCTTGCCCCATGTTGCCGGCCGGGCCCTCGCGCCCGGCAGCGGCGTTTTTGGATAATGGCGCTTGTCTCAGCACCACAGGACCCCCATGAAACCTCTGCTTCGCCCCCTGGTCATCGCCACCGCGCTGAGCCTCTCGTTCGCCACCCTGCTCGTGGCCTGCTCCAAACCCGAAGAGCCACCGGCGGCCATGGCCGCGGCCAAAGCCCAACCGTTTGAGACCGTGCGCACCCTGGGCAAGGGCTTCACCGTGGGTGCGCTCATGAGCACCAACACCGTGTACGTCTTGTTCGATCCGCAGTGCCCGCACTGCGGCCATTTGTGGAATGCGACCCTGCCCTTGCAGAACAAGGTCAAGTTTGTCTGGATGCCGGTGAGTTTTTTGAGCGCCAAGAGCCTGCCCCAAGGAGCGGCCTTGCTCGCCGCTGCCGACCCGGCACAGGCGATGTCGGCGCACGAACAACTGCTGCTGAGCGGCCAAGGCGGCATGTCGGCCTCGGCCAGCGTGCCCCAAGAGCTGGAACAAGCGATCAAGACCAATACCCAGTTGCTCGACAGCCTGGGTGTCGACTCGGTGCCCTTTATCGTCGCCAAACACGCGGGGACGGGTCGGGTCGTGACCAGCGGCGGCGCGATGGACACCGGCGCTCTGGCCGACTTGCTGGGCGTGGACCGTCCCTGATCGCAGCCGCCTGTGGGAAAAAATCCCGACCTGCTGGGCCCAACCAGCCCAGCAGTGGCTTTTTTTTCGCGATTCTGGCTTAACATCCTGCGGTCAGGCCGCACCCCGCAGCCGCTTATGGAGCTCTCATCATGGGCAAAGAACAGCGCAACGAGAAGATGTCGAAAAAGCCAAAAAAGGACACCTCGGCCCCCAAGGGTCCGGGCACGTCCGATCGGCCCGTAGCCCCCATGACTTCGGTGGTGCCGCGTGGCAAGGAGAAGAACAAATGAGGTGGTGCCGATGAAAGCCACCTGGAACGGCACGCTGATTGCCGAAAGCGACGACACCGTTCTGGTGGAAGGCAACCATTACTTCCCCGAGAGTGCCCTGCAGCGCGAATTCGTGACCTTCAGCAACCACCGCACCTCGTGTCCCTGGAAGGGCGAAGCCAGTTATTACTCGCTGTTGGTGAACGGTGAAATCAACGCCGACGCGGTCTGGTATTACCCCGAGCCCAAGGCCGAAGCCGAAAACATCCGCGGTCGCGTGGCGTTCTGGAAAGGCGTGAAGGTCGCCGAATAAGCGACCACACGCCCGGCATGCGGTGCACAGCCCGCATGCCTTGTAAGTTTTCGCCGGCTGCAGCGACTCACCCACATGTCGCTGCGGCCTGCCTTCTCCCACCACCCCTCCCTTCCACGGTCAAAAACGACCACCTCGCGGCAGCCTAGGCGCACGCCCACCTACCGGCTGTGGGGCCTGTCTTGGCTAGGCCTATGGGCCACATCGGCCATGGCCATGGGCCTCTCTTCGCACGGCGCAGCGGTGGACTGTGGCGTGCTGCCCATCGCACGGCCCACCCAGACCGCACCACCCACTGCAGCAACCCAGCGCCTGCCCGACAGCCAGCTCGTGCCGGGTGCCAAAGACCTTTCCTGGGTATGGCTGGCCTCGCCCACCCGGCGCTACCCACACACCGCACTGGGTTCGCCCGTGCACGCGGGCAGCGTGCACGCGCTGGCGGCATTGCCCGGCGGCGGCTGGCGCGAAGTGGCCTACGAGTTGCCCTTGCAGCGCGTGTTCGAAGACCGCGTGCCGCGTCTCGTGGATCTGGATGGTGACGGGCGCGACGAGCTGCTGCTGATCGAGTCCGACCTGCTGCAGGGTGCCGCTCTGGTGGTGCTGGGTCTGCGCGGCGATGGCAGCGCACAAGCGCCTTTGAAATTGGTCGAGCTCGCGCGAGGCCCGGCTGTGGGCTCCACCTTCCGCTGGTTGAACCCAGTGGGTGTGGCCGATTTTGACGGCGACGGCCATCTCGACGTGGCCAGCATCACCACACCGCACGTCGGCGGCATGCTGTTCCTGTACCACTACCGGCCACCGCTGCTGGAGCCGTTCGCCAAAGCCATGGACGTGTCCAACCACCGGATGGGCGCGCTCGAACAAGGGCTGGCGGTGATCGTGCAACAAGCTGGCAAACGCCCGACCGTCGTTGTGCCCGACATGAGCCAGCGCGCGCTGCACGCCTTGCGCTGGGAAGCACCCGGCCAGTGGAAAGAGCTGGCCGATCTCATGCCCATGGCGGCGCGGGCAGAGCGCTTGACCCCCTTGCCCGATGGCGCCTGCGTAGGGCTATCCGACGGCAGCTGGGCGCGTGTGACGCTCACGCCCTAGCATGGTGCCTCCTGCACCCCACGGCCTCCCTCCACACCACCAACCCAAGTTACAACCATGCTG
>NZ_JBFJMY010000558.1:0-2436 GCF_041633695.1 Hydrogenophaga sp. | reverse complement strand
CGCCGTGCAAGGCGTGAAACCCGAAGGCCGGGTGGAGATCCGCAGCCGCACCATCCACGGCCAGTTCGCCGATGGCACAGGCTACAGCTTGCAACAGCCGCTGTATGCGCTCACCGATCTCGCCTACGGGCCGCTGGCCCAGGGCACGATGCTGAGCCCGCGCGTGGCGCCACAGCTGGCCGGCGTGGGTTTGCTGGAGGCGATTGCCGAAGCCGACATCTTGCGCAACGCCCAGGACCAGGCGGCCCAGGCCGGCCCGGTGAAAGGCCAGGTCAACCGGGTCTGGGACGTGGTGGCCCAGGCCGAGCGGGTGGGGCGCTTTGGCTGGAAAGCCAACGTGGCCAGTCTGGCGCACCAGACCGCTGGCGCGTTCAACGGCGACATGGGCATCACCTCCAGCCTGTTCCCGCACGAATCCTGCACCTCGGTCCAGCGCGATTGCCTGGCCGCGCCGCACGGCGGCGGAAAGCGCAATGGCAGCGACGGCGTAGACAAGGCCGCCCAGGCCAACGCGGCTTCCCCCGAGATCGACGACGAGACCTTTGAACAAGTGGTGTTCTACCAGGCCACGCTGGCACCTGCCGCACGGCGAGCGCCCCGTGACGCTCAGGTGTTGCGCGGTCAGGCCTTGTTTGCCCAAGCCCAATGCGCCGCCTGCCACCGCCCCAGCTACGTGACCGCCGAAGGCCCGTTTCCGCGCCTCACCAGCAGCCAATTGAAGGGGCAGCGCATCTGGCCCTACACCGACTTGCTGCTGCACGACATGGGGCCGGACCTGGCCGATGGCCGCCCCGACTTCCTGGCCAACGGCCAACAATGGAAAACGCCGCCGCTGTGGGGCATTGGTTTGATCCCCGGCGTCAACGGCCACCAGCGCCTGTTGCACGACGGGCGGGCCGACGGTGTGCTCGAAGCGGTGCTCTGGCACGGCGGCGAGGCCCAGTCCGCCAAAGAGCGGGTGCTGAAAATGAATCCGTCCGAACGCGCCGCCCTGGTGAAATTTCTGGAGTCCTTGTGATGCTTGGCGACCTCTCTTTCTCCCGGCTCACCACGGCCGCCGCGCGCAACTGGCGCCACGGTCTGCTGACTGCCGGACTGCTGCTCGCGCCACCGCTGTGGGCCCAATCCTCTGTGTTGGCGGTGCCGAGCTACACCGCCCAGCAAGCCCTGCAAGGCTTGTACCGGCACCAGTTGCTGCCCGACGCCCAGCGCTTTGTCACGGCGGCACAAGCCCTGGTGACCGCGACACAAAACCACTGCGCGTCGGCACCCACCGCAGGCGATCTGGCCGCTGCACGCACGCAATGGCAGAGCACCTTGCTGGCCTGGGACACGCTGTCCACGGTGGCGGTCGGTCCCTTGCTGGAGCGGCGCTCCCAGCGCCAGATCGACTTCTGGCCCACCCGCCCCGCGCTGATCGAAAAGGCCATCGCCCGCGCGCCACAGGGCGCGGCCGATATGGAGCTGGTGGGCACCCCGGCCAAAGGCCTGCCCGCCCTCGAATGGCTGTTGTGGACCCAGCCGGTAGCCCCCCAGACCCCCGCCTGCGCGTTTGCGGTCGAAGTGGCCGCCGACATCGGGCGCGAGGCCCAGGCGCTGGCCAACGGGTTTGCCAGCGCACCGGTGCTCGGCACGCAAACCACGCCGCAGGCCACCGAGGCCGCGCATGTGGAATGGATCAACCAGTGGTTGGGCGCGCTGGAGCGTCTGCGCTGGGCCGAAATGGAAAAGCCGGTGGTCTCTGCGCCCGCCGGTACCGCACCCACCTTTGCGCGCCAGGCCAGCGCCAGTGATCTGGCCAGCTGGACCAGCCAGTGGCGCTTGTTGCGCAACCACGCGGCGCTGTACCCACGGCAAGGCCGTGCGCCGGTCAAGCCCGGCGAGGGCGCCGTGCCCATCGAATCGCTGCTGATGGGCCAGGGCAAATTGGCGCTGGCTTCGCGCTGGACCGAAGCGGTGGAGCAAAGCGACCGGGCCATGGCCGCCCTGGCCACGCCACTGCGGCCAGCGGAGGTGCAGCGCGCTGCGCAATCGCTCAAGGCGCTGTCCATCTTGTTCCAGCACGAAGTCGCCGGTTCCTTGAACATCCCGCTCGGCTTCTCCGATGCCGACGGAGACTGATCCATGCAGCCAGCGCCGTCCAACAGCTTGAGCAGCGCCTCCGGCCACCAACCAACCCGCCGACAAGGGCTGCAACTGCTGCTGGGTGCTGGCCTGGCCCCTTGGTCGGCCCTGGCTGGGGCAGCGGCGCCCCAGCCGTCCGCGCTGCTGACCGCCTGGCAAACCGACCTGGAACAGTACCTGGGTCTGATCGACCTGAGCGCGCCTGACTGGCGCGTGCGCAAGCGCTTGAAGCTGCCGACCCGCGCCCATGGCCTGGTCAGCGAAGCCAACGGCCACGTGATCGCCGTGGCCCGCCGCCCGGGCGACTGGCTG
>NZ_JBFJMY010000557.1:0-2439 GCF_041633695.1 Hydrogenophaga sp. | reverse complement strand
TCAAACTCAAGCAATACCGGCCCGGTGATGCATGGCACGGCTGCGCTGAACCTGCCGGGTGACTTCTATCAAACATGGCAGGCGATGAGCCACGAAGATCTGTTGCTTGATCAGATTCGCAAGGCCCCGAGACGGGTTGCCACGTACCTGCGGAGTCAAGCCGTGCAGACGGACGGGATGATGGCGATGGTGGATCGGTATGGCATCGGGTCCATCGCCACAGCCACCCAGATACGAACGGATCATCAAGGCACATTGTTCTTGGCCTGTTTGCGCCATGGGGGATCGTCCGTGCGCCGCTGGCACAACGGAGAACGCGATTTTCTGTACGCATCGGTTGAGGTGTTGGACCGACAAATCCGCCAACGGGCAGACGTGACTGCCGCGACGAGCGGTGAGGGTGTTGAGCTGCTGGTCTCCGCTGCCGGGCACTGCGTCTTTGGCGGTGCCGGGTTGCTTGCCTTGGGAATGGATGCTGAGGGCCCCGTTCGCGATAAGTTGCAGGCAGCCATGCGAACAGCACTGACGCGCACCGGTCGACTCGTGGCTGATGATTTGGGACTGGTCATCACCGCGAAGCCAGCCAAAGTCGACGACGGCGCTGGACTTCGGAGAGTGCACGCCAGACCCCTGTCACCGGTCAGTCGGTTAAGCCCGCGCGAAACGGAAGTGGCAGCACTCTTGACCCAAGGCCTCAGCCATAAACACGTCGCTCGCCATCTGGGTATTTCCCCGGCTACGGTGCGCAATCAGACGAGCCAAATCTACGACAAGCTGGGCGTCCACAACCGAGCGACGCTGGCCTCCGTCCTTGCTTCGGCCAGCCCCGACCGATCTTCGCCACCATAGGTCATTTGCATCATTCAAAAGATTGACGCTTTGCTACAAGCTCTCTTTGCCCTGAAGTGACAGGACATAAATAAGGAGCTTGAGACATGGACTTGAAGGACTACAGCGCACATGACGCCACTGGATTGGCCGATTTGGTCAGAGCCGGAGAAGTGAGCGGAGCAGAACTCACCGACTGTGCCAACCGCGCAATCGATTCGGTAAACGGTTCAATCAACGCCGTTGTCCGCAGGCTGGACCCTCCGGTGATGGGCGACAGCGAGGGCGCTTTTGCTGGCGTGCCATTTTTGGTCAAGGACCTGGTTCTGGCGGTAGGCGGCGTGCCGCAAATGATGGGCACCCGCATGCTGGCCAAGGGCGAGTTCATTCCTCCGACAGACAGTGAACTGTTCACGCGCTTTCGCAAGGCGGGCCTCAACACCATCGGGATCACAGCAACGCCCGAGTTTGGCTTCAACGCCACAACCGAGTCAGTTCTTCCCGGGCCCACCCGCAACCCCTACAACCTCGATCGCTCTTCTGGCGGCTCTTCAGGGGGTTCAGCGGCCGCTGTAGCGGCCGGCATTGTGCCCGTGGCGCATGCCAACGATGGCGGAGGTTCCATACGGATTCCAGCGGCCTCTTGCGGCCTGATCGGATTGAAACCATCTCGGGGCCGAACGCCTCTTGGTCCTTACCACGGGATGCCACTGCTCGGTATGGCCTGCGAATTCGCCGTGACCCGAACGGTACGTGATTGCGCGGCATTGCTCGATGCTGTCGCAGGCCCCGACATCGGCGCGACCCAAGGCATCGCCTTGCCAACCCAGTCCTATGTGCGCGCGATTGCTTCCGACACCCGGCCACTGAAGGTAGCGTTGGTTCGGCAGTGGCCCAAGGCGCCGGCGGTGGAGCGGCAAATCGACGAGGCGCTGCAGCGCACCGCCCGCTTGTTAGAGGCCCAGGGGCATGTGATTGAGGAAGCGGCGCCTGTCTATGACGTTGATGCTTTCATGCGCGCGAATTTTTCGGCGTGGATGTCTTTCCTTGCGGTGGGGGTCAATGGGTTGAAAGCCGCTATGGGCCGTGAACCTGGGCCAGATGTGCTTGAGGCAGTGACACTGGCCTGCGCGCAGGCGGGCAACGCATTGACGGCGATGGACATCGAGGATGTGTTTGCCGTGATGAACGCCATGTCCCGAAGTCTCGGCGTATTTCTCACGCGCTACGACATCATCTTGATGCCCGCCTTGAAACGCACGCCACTGCCCCTTGGGTACTTGGATCAAAACGATGCGAGTCTCGACGCTCATGGTTGGTACGACCGGCTCTTCGATGCGATTCCTTTCACGGCGCAGTTCAACATGACCGGACTGCCAGCGCTGACCTTGCCAGCAGGCATGCATGACGAGATGCCCGTTCCCATTCAAATGGTGGCGGGAATGGGGCGTGAAGATGTCCTGCTTCAGGTCGCTCGTGACCTTGAACGATTGCAGCCTTGGCGAGCATTCAGGCCCAAAGTGTTCGCTCAATAAAAGTGGATTCTTCAAACCTGCTCAACTCAAGCCTTTGACGTTCCCGGGAAACCTCAAACCAAGTTAAACCACCGGG
>NZ_JBFJMY010000556.1:0-2452 GCF_041633695.1 Hydrogenophaga sp. | reverse complement strand
GGCCGCGCGACCGGCGTACCTGTTGGAAGGTCAGCAAACCCTCATGCGTGGGTTGGAGGGGACCGGGCAGCTCAAGCGCGCGATCGAATACCTGCCCAACGACGAGGAACTGGCCAAACGCAAGCGCGAGGGCAAAGGTTTGACGCGTCCCGAAAACGCGGTGCTACTGGCTTACGCCAAGCTCAACTTGTTTGACGAGTTGTGTGCCAGCGCCTTGCCGGACGATCCGTTTTACGCCAAGGTGTTGCAGACCTATTTTCCACAGGTTCTGAACCAGACCTACCCCGGCTTCGTGGCCCAGCATGCGTTGAAGCGCGAAATCATCGCCACCTGCGTGACCAACGCAGTCGTCAACCGCATGGGAGCGACTTTCGTCCATTTCCTGGCCAACGAGGCGTCGTGCAACGCTGCCGATGTGGTCGGTGCCTACACCCTGGCGCGCGAGGTGTTCGATCTGGAAAATATCTGGGACCGTATCGATGAGCTCGATGGCAAGGTGCCCACGTCGCTGCAACTGGGTTTGCTCGCGCAGCTCAGCGCCATCGCCCAACGCGCCAGCCGCTGGATGCTGCGCCACCGTGGCCAGGGCGATCTGCCCAGCATGATTGCGCGCTACCAGCCCGCCGCTGCCCAGTTGCGGGCGCACATCGATCAATGGTTGCCGGCCGAAGCCCGCGACCAGTGGCAGGCCGCCAGCGCCGAACTGGTGCAAGCCGGTGTCGATGCACAACTGGCCGACGACCTGACCGTGCTCGACCATCTTTACCCGGTGCTCGATCTGGTGGATGTGGCCGCCAAAGGCGACAGTTCGCTTGAACAAGCCGCAAGAACCTACTTTGGCGTGGACCATGCGCTCGATCTGGGCCAGTGGCGCGCGATCATAGCCAAGCTGCCCACAGACACCCTGTGGCAAACCCAGGCCCGCGCCAGCGCGCGCGACGACGCCTATTCGATCACCAGCCAGATCGTGCAGTGGTTGCTGGGCGAGAAGCAAACGCTGGAGCAATGGCGGGAGCACCACGGCAAAACCATCGACCGCGTCAACACCATGCGCGAAAGCATCGCAGGGGCCGCACCCGACCTGGCGCCTGTGTCGGTGGCTTTGCGCGAGTTGCGTCAGCTGGTGTGATCTGGCGCTTCAGGCCGCCAGTTTGAAGCCGCCATCTGCATGTGGCGCGTCGCTCACACGGTGAACTGAAGCGCCGCCAGGCCTTCGTAAACACCGCCGCGCGCCACCAGTTCGGCGTGCGTGCCTTGTTCCACCAAGCGGCCGTGGTCGAGCACCACGATGTGATCGGCTTTTTGCACCGTGGCCAGGCGGTGGGCAATCACCAGCGTGGTGCGGTCCTTCATGGCCGATTCCAGTGCCGCTTGCACCATGCGTTCGCTTTGGGCGTCCAGCGCACTGGTGGCTTCGTCCAGCAGCAGCAAGGGCGGGTTCTTCAGCATGGCGCGCGCGATGGCGATGCGCTGGCGCTGGCCACCGGAAAGCCGCACGCCGCGCTCGCCCAGAAAGGTGTTGTATTGCTCGGGCAATTGGGCAATGAATTCGTCCGCGAAAGCGGCTTCGGCGGCGGCCTTGACTTCGGCATCGGTGGCGTCGGGCCGACCGTAGCGGATGTTTTCCAGCGCGCTGCTGGAGAAAATCACCGGGTCTTGCGGCACGATGCCCACGCGGTCGCGCAAGGTTTTCAAATCCATCTGGTTGATGGGCACGCCGTCGAGCTCGATGCTGCCCAGCTGCGGATCGTAGTAGCGCAACAGCAGACCAAAGACGGTGCTTTTGCCCGCGCCGCTCGCGCCCACCAGCGCCACCGTCTGGCCGGGTTGCACGAACAGGCTGAAGTCGTCGAGCGCGGCCTGGTTGGGCCTGGACGGGTAGTTGAAACCCAGCTTGTGGAAGGCCACCGCGCTGCCGCCTTCGGGTGCGGGCGCATCCACCGGTTGCGCGGGCGATTGCACCGGCGACTGGCTGGCCAGCAGCTCCATCAGGCGCTCGCTGGCGCCGGCGGCACGCAGCAAATCGCCATACACCTCGCCCAGCACCGCAACGGCGCCGGCCAGGATGATGATGTACACCACCGTTTGCCCCAGGTGCCCGGCCGTGATCTCGCCCGCCAGCACCGCCTGTGTGCCTTTGAACAGCCCCCAGAGCAGCAGGGCCGATGTGGTGATCATGATGAAGGCCACCAGGCCCGAACGGGCCAGCGTGCGCTTGATCGCCGTTTTGAACGCGCTTTCGGTGGCGGTTGAAAAGCGTCCGGCCTCGCGGTCTTCGGCGGTGTAGCTCTGCACCACGGGGATCGCGTTTAAGACCTCGGCGGCGATCGCGCTGGCATCGGCCACACGGTCCTGGCTGGCACGCGAGAGCTTGCGCACACGCCGACCAAACCACATGCTGGGCAGCACCACCAGCAGCAGGATCAGCAACACCTGGGTCATCACATAGGGG
>NZ_JBFJMY010000555.1:0-2453 GCF_041633695.1 Hydrogenophaga sp. | reverse complement strand
GCGGATGCCCGGTTTGAGGGCACGCAGCAAGGCGTCGTTGTGCACATGGGCACCGGCGCTGGTGGCGTCGAACACGATGTCGATGTCGGCAAAGATGGGCAGGCGGGTCAGGCCTTCCACGCCTTCGTGGGTGGTGGCCACGCCCATGCGCTCGGCGCGCGCCAGCCCGTCGGAGCCCGGGTCGATGCCGACCATGGCTCCCATTTCGATGTGTTGCCCGTGGCGCAGGATCTTGATCATCAAGTCCGTGCCGATGTTGCCGCTGCCAATGATGGCGGCTTTGAGTTTTGGGGTCATGCCTTGTTGGAGTTGTGTTTCACCGCGATCACGCGGCGATGGTGAATTCAAACGCACCGATGTTTTCAATCCACTGTTTCACCACGTCGCCGGGTTTCAGGAATTTTTTGCGGGCCATGCCAACACCCGCCGGCGTGCCGGTCAGGATGACGTCGCCCGGGTGCAGGGTGATGCAGGCAGACAAATGTTCGATCTGGTCGCCAATGTCAAAAATCATTTGCGAGGTGTTCGAGTCCTGCATCAGCTCGCCGTTGACCCAGAGCTTCATGGCCAGGTTCATCGGATCGCCCACGAAGCGGGTTGGCGTCAGGGCGGGACCCATGGGGCAAGAGCCGTCGAACGACTTTTGCCCGATCCAGTCCCACTTGAAGGGCGAATCGTTGGCCACACCGGCACGGCCCACGTGGTCGCGCGCCGAGAGGTCGTTGGCGACGGTGTAACCCGCCACGATGTCGGCAAAGTCTTTCGCCGCCACGTTCTTCGCCTGCTTGCCGATCACCACCGCCAGCTCCAGCTCCCAGTCCAGCATGGCCGTGCCTCGCGGCAGGCTCACCACCGCATCCGGGCCCACCACGCTGCTGCCGGTGGCCTTCAGGCAGAACCAGGGCTTCTGCCCCGAGGCCTTGGGATTCGCATCCAGAGGCAAACCCAGGGTGGCTTTCATTTCGGCCACATGGTCCCTGTAATTTGCACCGGCGAAATAGATGTTGCGGGGATTGGGCAAGGGGGCGAGAAGCCGCGGCGACGCCACCGCCTCGCGCTGCGCCAGCTTGGGTGCCAGCTCATCGAGCCGGGCATCGGCATCGGCCCAGTTGCTCAACACTTCCAGGGTTTCGGCGTAACGACCGGATGGATAGGTTTTTCCCGCGCTGAGCAAGCCGGTCTGGCTCCCGCCGCTGGTCGCAAAAGTCACGAGCTGGATCATGCGATCTCCACCCGGGTCTGGACTTCTTCCAGCGTTTCGTGCGTGCGCCCGTCGGCCATGTCGAAACGGTCGCCAAAATCGAACAAGTCGTCGTGCTGGAAGCCGTTGGCGTAATACTGGATCTCCCACCAGTTGTGGTCCAGGTCGATCATGTAAAACGAATACACGCCGTGCATGTCCTGCGGCGGCATCACCTTGCGGATACCAAACTCTTCCTGCCGCGCCAGCGCGCTGGCGTGCGCACGGTCCACCTCCTCACGGGTCTGCACGTCCACGCCCCAGTGGTTGAGCAAATGCACCGGCTGGAGCTGCTCACCCACCTCCACACAAATGATGTGGAAGCGCATGGAGTGGCGGATCGCCATCGACGTCTTGCCGTGGCGCACGCACTCCAGGCCCAGAAATTCTTCGTAGAAGCGGCGCGATGGGATCAGGTCGTAACACTCCAAGGTGCCATGGCTCAGACAAAAAGGTTTGACGACCGACGCGGTCTTCGGCGCGTCCACGCGGCAATTCGGAGGTAAGGTCAACATGCGGGTCTCCTGTGTTCGTGCCTTGCTCAGGCGCTGGTCTTTTCGGCTGTGGTCAAGAAGACATCGGCGTAGAAGTCGGTTTCGGCCAGACCGCACTGCTCGGCAAAGTCGCGCCGCGCCGACTCGATCACCAGTGGCGATCCACAGGCGTACACCTCGACGCCCCTCATATCGGGAAAGTCCTGCATCACGGCCTGGTGCACCAGGCCGGTCCGCCCGGTCCATTGGCAGGCCTGGGTCGGGTCGCTCAACACCGGCACGAATGTAATGTGGCCGTGCTCGGCGGCCCATTGCTGCGCCAGCTCCATCCGGTAGAGGTCCAGCCGCCGCCGCCCGCCCCAGAACAAGGTGATGGGGCGGCGGATGCCGCGCTGCAGCGCGTACTCGATGATCGACTTGATGGGCGCAAAGCCGGTGCCCGAGGCCAGCATCACCATGGGCTTTTCGCTTTTCTCGCGCAGAAAAAACGAGCCCAAAGGCATTTCAATGCGCTGCACGTCGCGCACGTGCAGGTGGTTGAACACGAGGTCGGTGAATTTGCCGCCGGGGATCATGCGCACATGCAGCTCGAGCTGGCGCACGCCGTCGTTGCTGGGCGCATTGGCCATGGAATAGCTGCGGCGCGTGCCGTCGGGCCGCACAAACTCGATGTACTGACCGGCGCGGAACACGGTCGGCTCGTTCATCGGCAGTCCCAG
>NZ_JBFJMY010000554.1:0-2456 GCF_041633695.1 Hydrogenophaga sp. | reverse complement strand
GCCCATGCCCGGCGCGATTGTCAACGTGGCCGTAGCGGTAGGCCAGCGCGTCAACGCCGGCAGCACGCTGCTGTCGCTGGAAGCCATGAAGATGGAAACCCACGTGGCCGCCGACCGCGATGCCGAGGTGGAGGCCGTGTATGTGGTGGCGGGTGATCGGGTGCAGGCGAAGGAGCTGTTGGTGGTGTTGCGGGCGGTGGGGCTGAAGGGAAAGCTGCCTGATGAGGACTGAACCCACGAAGGTCGGCTAACTCCTGAGGATGCGATTAATCTCTTAAAAGGCGGGTGAGGGCAAAAGACACGACCCGACCCCGCTTGCTCTCACATATGCTTCCTTGGTCTTCCAAGTGAAGAGTCGATACTTGGCTACAGGAAGCTCCAATTGGCCGAAACAGATTCGACAAAGTTCAGGGGTTCATGGTTCGAGAACATTCAGAACCACCAATGCTTCGGTGTCAGTACACGGCCCGGCTTCATATAAGTCAAAGTCTAAGGAAGGTCTGCACAACACCCGCTGCGACGAGAGCTGATGTGCGATGTTTCAGATGGCGGCAACAGCAACTCGATTCGGAGCGTTCGAGGGGCGATTTGCAGCCCATTTGCGCCCCATCGGGCCGCTGCGGGCGCACTCATCCCCGGGCCTCTCTCAAAAGCGTTCGGCGCACCATCCACAGATTGGAGAGCGCAAACAGCGTGTGCAACTGCGACGTGTTCTTGGCCAGCCCGCGATAGCGCACCTTCACAAACCCGAACTGGCGCTTGATGACCCGAAACGGATGCTCTACCTTGGCTCGGATGCTGGCCTTCAAATGTTCGAGCTTGTCCATGATCGCGCCCATGGGCGTGCCTTTGTCCAGCAACTTGCGCTTGCCCGGGCGCATGGCCACATGCCAGTTCGCATCAATGTCCTGCGTCTCTTCGCGCTTGGTCACGCCCTGGTAGCCCGCGTCTGCGAACACATCGGTTTCTTCACCGTGCACCAGCGCGCCGGCCTGCGTCACGTCGTTGACGTTGGCCGCTGTGCCCACCACCGTGTGCACCAGGCCCGAGTCGGCGTCCACGCCAATGTGGGCCTTCATGCCGAAGTGCCACTGGTTACCCTTCTTGGTCTGGTGCATCTCGGGGTCACGCTCGCCGCTGCTGTTCTTGGTCGAGCTGGGGGCAGCAATCAGCGTGGCATCGACCACCGTGCCGCTCTTGAGCAGCAGGCCTTTGGCAGTGAGCGTTGCGTTGACGGTAGCCAGCAGCTGCAAGCTCAGACTGTGCTTCTCCAGCAGATGGCGAAAGCGCAGGATGGTGCTCTCGTCGGGCAGATGGTCTTCGCCCATGTCCAGCCCGGCAAACTCGCGAAACATCGGCGTGTCGTACAGCGCCTCTTCCATCGCCGGGTCCGACAGGTTGAACCACTGTTGCAGGAAGTGGATGCGCAGCATCGTCTGCACCGCAAACGGTGGGCGCCCGCCCTTTGCGCCCGTTGCTGGCGCGTGCGGCGCAATCAGCGCCACCAACTCGGCCCACGGCACAACCAGGTTCATCTCGTCGAGGAACTCGCGCTTGCGCGTCCTCTTGATCTTGCGCTCATATCCGCTCTCGCCCAGGCTCATTTGCTTCATGCCGTCACTGTCTCACATCACGCGGGCAGGGCCGAGGTTGTGCAGACCTTCCCTAGCAGATGGCCTGATTAGCCAGCGAGCCGGAGAACTTCACCCCACGGCAATTCTCTATTGCCAGTCAGACGACCTTGATGCAGTTTTCTCCTGCCGAAATTCGTGTTGCCGATGGAAGGCGAGATAGCCGGCGTGCTCTTGCTTCAGGCCATCCAAACGCCAATCGCCCGACAGCCCCAGTTGCAGTCGTGCTGCCCCAGAAAGTGATGCTGAGGTCAACAGTGTTCCGTCGTCCTCAAACGAAATCCAGCCCCCATCGAACAGGGCATCCAGGTGCGGCGCCAGGAGCAGGCCATTGAAGACGTCCAGTCGCTCGTCATCGGTCACGCACTTACCCCAAGGCTTTATGTGGGAAGCACGCAGCAGGCTGGGAACCGCCAAACCTGAAATGCAGCATCGCCCCTGCCAATAGTCGAGCAGAGCGTCCCTGAATAAGCCCTGCCCCACACGTTGAACAACCAAGCGCTCTGCCTCGGTCGACTGCGGGAGCTTGGCCTTCTCTTGCCGAAACTTGTCGGCCACTCGGTTCGGCATCGTTCTGGCGACGGCCGATGCGCGTTGCAGGACGGCGTAAAGCTCGCCATACGCATGGACCTCGACAGCACCACCAACCACACGGTCCAACAAAGCACCCGATGATGTCGACACCCTGAAGCTGGCTGCTTCACTGGTCGAAGCCGCGACCCAAATGGTCTCTGGAAATGCCGCCGATCGCAGCTCAAACACGCCGTCATCGGTCAAGCGAGGGGTCATTTCGAAGCCGCAGTCTGCCCCGGCCTTCTCCAGCCG
>NZ_JBFJMY010000553.1:0-2472 GCF_041633695.1 Hydrogenophaga sp. | reverse complement strand
GCACGCTGACCGCGGTTGTCCAGCCGCCACCCAGTTCTGCGCGGCCGTTGGCTTCTCGCAGTTCGGCATAAACCGCCTCCAGCGCCAGGTCCAGGTCGTCCAACCGAGACGGCCACGCCGACACGGGATGGCGCGAAGGGTTGCGCAGAATCATCTGCGTTGCGACCCGCACATATTCGTGTGCGGGTGGGACGCCAGTCTGTCGCCCATCGAGCAGCGTATCGACCCGTTTGAGTGCCGACGAGCCGTCGAGACGGGCAATGGCGAACCGGTTCTGCAATGCGTGTACCCGCTGCAAATCCTCGGGCTCGTGTTCCACCAGGATGCGCCCAATGATCCACACGTCCGCGCCTGGTGCGCTCACGATGTGCATGCCCTTGGGCGGCACACCTTGCCAGTCGGGACCATGCACCAGGATTTTCTGCTGGGCACCGCCCGTGGTGCGCCGCCCAGCGTATGCCCACGGATTCGTCCAAGCGTCCAGGAACCCCAGTGTCCAGTAGCGGTCTCCCATTTCGGGCACATCGATCACCAGCGGACCATCCGAAAGATCGAGCCAGGCATTGGTGAACAGCGTGTCGTTGTTCGGCGTGACCACCTCCCGATCATCAGGGCCCAGCAGATTGCGCGTATGGGTGAACTGGTTCACCCAGCGCATGGCGGACGCCGCCCCTTGCCCCGCAAAGCCTTCGACGGCGTGTTTCCTCGCGGTATTGGCCGAACGCATGCGCGTCATTTCAAACAGCGGGAGTGTCTGGAGCACCAGTTGCTGCAGGTTGGCGGACGATTCCGTTTCCCGCCCAAGGATGACGGCGTCCAGCGCAGCAACGCCCTGGCCTTCCGGCAAGACGCAAAAGGGGTTCAGGTCGATCGCCTCCAGCGAGTTTCCGGCCGCCATGGCAAATTCCGAAATCCGGACGATGGCGTCTGCCAGCGCTTCGACGTCGGCTGGTGGTGCGCCCCGATAGCCCTTCAGCAAGGGCACGGATTTGAGTTCGTCGATCATGGCGCGTGCTTGCCGGATGTCCACCGGCGCGACACGGAAGCTCACGTCCTTCAACAGCTCCACATGCACCCCACCTGCACCGAGCATCACCAGCGGACCCACCACCGGATCGAGATGCACCCCGAGGATGCACTCCACCCCAGCCCGGACCATCGGTGCCACCAAAACACCCTCGATCACCGCACCGGGGGCTTTCAAACCAACGCTGGAAACGATGCTTTCGTAGGCGCGGCTGGCCTGATGGGCATCTTGGATGTTCAGCACGACGCCACCCATGTCGCTCTTGTGGGTGATCTGAGACGACAACACCTTCATGACCACGGGAAAACCCAGCGCGCTGGCCTCACGGATCGCGTCGTCGCGCGTGCGGGCACGCCGCACTTCGGGTGTCGCAATGCCATGCTCACGCAGCAGGGCCAGCGCATCGGCCTCGTTGTAGGCACCGGGCCGAAGCACCACCTTGGTTGGAGCGTGCGCAGGGGCAGGCTGTGAACAGGATTCCTCGGACTGGTTCGCCAGAAAGCCCAGCGCCGCCAGCACCCGGATGGCCCGCCCGGGGTCCGCGAACGTGAGGCAACCCAGTTGTTCCAGGGCCCGCTGCTGGGCTGGGGTCGACAGCGCGCTGAAAATGACAAGGCACTGCGGAAACGCTTCTCGCAGGTCGCGGGCCAGGGATTTCTGAACCTCTTGCATGGACGGCGTCAGTCCTGCGGCAGCGAGAAAGACCACCAGGCTGCCGTAATCGCCCTCGCGCAGCATCGTTTCGGCCGCGAGCTTCAACAGATCGCCTTCGACGGTCACCTGGCCTGTCACGTCCACTGGATTGCGCGTGGCGGCGAACGGCACACGCGCCAGGATGAGTGCCCGGGCGGATTCGGGCATGGGCGCAACGTCCAGGCCTGCTTCAGCCGCATCGTCCGCCATGAGGGCGCCCACGCCGCCCGACACCGTCAGCAGACCCACCTTGTTGTTGCAGGGCAATCCCGAGACCGTGAAGCAATGGGCGATGTCGAAGAACTCATCGATCGTTCGCGCCCGCCAGACCCCATATTGGCGCAATAGCGTGTCAAACGCAGCATCGTTGCCGGCCAGCGCGGCGGTGTGGGAGGCTGCGGCCTGTGCTCCAAGTTCGGTACGCCCCACCTTGACCATCACCACCGGCTTGCCTGCCGCACGCGCCGACGCTAGCGCCTGCTTGAGCTTGGCGCCATCCTGACAGCCTTCCATGTAGGCAAGGATGATCCGTGTGCCCGGGTCGCGGGCCATCCAGGCAATGCAGTCGGCCACTTCGATGTCGACCTCATTCCCAGTCGCCACCCATGAAGACAGTCCGACATTGCGCTCTCGCGCCATACCGTAGGCGTATGCCGCAAAGGCGCCGCTCTGGCTGACGATGCCCACCGCGCCGGACTTGGTCAGTCCGGAGGAAACCACCGGCGAAAACGTGGCGTAGACGGCTGCGCTGG
>NZ_JBFJMY010000552.1:0-2476 GCF_041633695.1 Hydrogenophaga sp. | reverse complement strand
TGCCGATTTTTTCGTGCCCTTGCACGTGCGGGTGCAAAAAGCGCAGCGGGTCAAGGCCGACCTCTTCGTCAGCATCCACGCCGATGCTTTCTACACGCCCAACCCGCAGGGCGCGAGCGTGTTCGCGCTCAGCACCCGCGGCGCCAGCAGCGCGGCCGCGCGCTGGATGGCCAACAAGGAAAATGCCGCCGATCTGGTGGGTGGCATCAACGTCAAGGCCAAAGACGTCACGGTGCAAAAAGCCATGCTCGACATGAGCACCACCGCCCAGATCAACGACAGCCTGAAGCTCGGCGGGGCCATGCTGGGCGAAGTGGGCAAGGTCGGCAAACTGCACAAACCCCGGGTGGAGCAGGCCTCGTTCGCGGTGCTCAAAGCGCCCGACATTCCCAGCGTGCTGGTCGAAACCGCCTTCATCAGCAACCCCGAAGAAGAAACGCGGCTGAACAGCGAGAAGTACCAGAACGATCTGGCCGAAGCCCTGCTGCGCGGCATCGTCAAGTACTTCGGGCAGAACCCGCCCCTGGCGCGCAACCGGCAGGTCTAGGCCCACCCCCGCGCCGCGCCTTCGGCGCGTCACCCCCTCAAGGGGGCAACGCGAGCGGCCCGTCCTGAGCCTGACGAAGGGCGGATCCGCGATGTCCTTGAACAACTCCCCTTCAGGCGCGAAGTGTCTTGCGCCAGAAACGCCGTGGAACCGGCTCCGCCGGGCCACAGGCGTTGCCCCCTTGAGGGGGTCGCGCGCAGCGCGGCGGGGGTGGTTTACCGGGTTGGGTGGGTCAGCCTTTTGCGCGCCAGCCGGCGACGATGGCGATCAGACCCGGCACAAAGATCAGGCCCCAGATGATCTTGCTCAGATTGGCTTGCACCCAGGCCATGTTGCCAAACCAGTAGCCCGCCGCTGTCAGCCCCAGCACCCAGATCACGCCGCCGACCACGTTGTACGCGGTGAACTTGGTGCGCGTCATCTCGGCCACACCGGCCACAAAGGGCGCGAAGGTGCGGATAAAAGGCATGAAGCGCGCCAGGATGATGGTGACGCCGCCGTAACGCTCGTAAAAGGCGTGCGCCTGGTTGAACGCCTTGCGGTTGAAGAAGCGCGAGTTCTCCCACTGGAACACCTTGGGCCCGAAGTAGCGCCCTATCGAGTAATTGGTCTGGTCACCCAGGATCGCGGCCACCAGCATGAGGCCCGCCGCCAGCGGGTAGTCGATCAAACCGGCGCCGCACAGCGCCCCCACGATGAACAACAGGGAGTCGCCGGGCAGAAACGGCATGACCACCAGGCCGGTCTCCACAAAGATGATGGCAAACAGCAGCAGGTAGACCCAGGCGCCGTGGTTCTGCACAAAGGTCTGCAGATGCTGGTCCACGTGCAGGATGAAGTCGATCAGGAGCGAGATGATTTCCATGGTGGGGGGATTATCCCCGCGCCTACAATTCGTCCGTGAACGCCCCTTTTGAAGCCCTCCCCCGCCGCCCCATCCTCGAACTGCCCGACGACCTGATCAGCCAGATCGCTGCCGGTGAGGTGGTGGAGCGCCCCGCTTCGGTGGTGCGCGAACTGCTGGACAACGCGCTCGACGCCGGCGCCACCCAGATCACGCTGCGCCTGTTGGCCGGGGGTGTGCGCCTCATCAGCGTGGAAGACAACGGCAGCGGCATTCTGAAAAGCGAACTGGGCACCGCCCTCAAGCGCCACGCCACCAGCAAGATCGCCAGCCTGAACGATCTCGAATCGGTGCACACCATGGGCTTTCGGGGCGAAGCACTGGCGGCCATCTGCTCCATCGCCGAAGTCTCGCTGGCCACCCGCAGCGATACCGCGCAGGAACCGCACGGCTGGCTGCTCGACGCGCGCAGCGGCGAGCTGCAACCCGCCGCCCGTGCCCAGGGCACCACGGTGGAAGTGCGCGAACTGTTTTACGCGACACCCGCGCGCCGCAAGTTCCTCAAGACCGATGCCACCGAACTCGCCCACTGCATCGAAGCCACGCGCCGCCACGCCCTGGCCCGGCCCGACGTGGGCTTTGCCATCTGGCACGAAGGCAAGCTGGTGGCCCAGTGGCGCGCCGTGAACGGGAGCGGACTGGACGCGCTGCGCCAGCGCCTGGCCGATGTGCTGGGCGACGATTTTGTGGCCAACAGCGTGGCGGTGGACTGGCCGCTGGACGCACCGGCCGCCGAAGACGGTTCGCCCCAGCGCCTGCGCGTCTGGGGTTTTGCCGGCGTGCCCGACGCTGCGCGCTCGCGCGCCGACTGGCAGTTTGCTTATGTGAACGGTCGTTTCGTGCGCGACAAGACCATCACCCACGCCGCGCGCAGCGCCTACGAAGACGTGCTGCACGGCCACCGCCAGCCGGTGTACGCGCTCTTCATCACGCTGGACCCGGCGCGGGTGGATGTGAACGTGCACCCGACCAAGATCGAGGTGCGCTTTCGCGATGGCCGCGAAGTGCACCAGGGCGTGCGCCAC
>NZ_JBFJMY010000551.1:0-2477 GCF_041633695.1 Hydrogenophaga sp. | reverse complement strand
CAGGAAGCCTGGGCGGCCCACACGCGCCAGCTGTTTCAGCGCCAGGGGCGGGCGCCGGCAGCGGTCGCCCGGGCTTGAATGGCGATTTTGTGCAAAACAATGTGCACATTTTGTGGTTTGGGCTGCGGGTGGCCACGGCCGCCGCCTTGTTGAATCTGTCTGCTTGCCGCTAAACTCGGCTTTCATGAGCACCTCTCCACCCCCATCGGCCGCCGCTGCACGCCCCAGCGTGATCCAGCTCTCCATCAAGGAGAAGGCCGCGCTGTATGCCGCTTACATTCCTTTGTTCGCGGATGGCGGGATTTTCATTCCGTCCTCGCGCGACTACCGTCTGGGCGACGACGTGTATGTTTTGCTGAGCCTGCCCGACGACCTGCAGCGCTATCCGGTGGCGGGCAAGGTCGCCTGGGTCACACCGGCCAAGGCGGCCGCCGGGCGCACGCAGGGCGTGGGTATCCGTTTTCCAGCCGATGAAAAATCGCGCCTGCTCAAGCTCAAGATCGAAGAAATCCTGGGTTCGCACCTGGCCTCGGACCGCCCGACGCAGACCATCTGAGCCGTTTTCTGTCCCGCGCCAGCGGGCAGCCCGGTGCAGCGCTGGCCGCTGCACCTTCCCCGATCCGACCCCCAACCGCATGTTCACCGACTCCCATTGCCATCTGAGCTTCCCCGAGCTGCGGGCCCAGATCGACGAAATCCAGCTCGCCATGGCGCAGGCACAAGTGACTCGGGCCTTGTGCATTTGCACCACGCTGGAAGAGTTCGAGACCGTGCATGGTCTGGCGCTGGCCCACGCGAACCTCTGGTCGACCGTGGGTGTACACCCCGACAACGAAGGCGTGCAAGAGCCCAGCCTGGACGATTTGCTCACCCGGGCGGCCCGCCCACGTGTGGTGGGCATTGGCGAAACCGGGCTCGACTACTACCGCCTGGGCGAGCGCAGCGTGGCCGACATGGCCTGGCAACGCGAACGCTACCGCACCCATATCCGGGCCGGTCGGCAAACCGATCTGCCCTTGGTGATCCACACCCGCAGCGCTTCTGAAGACACATTGGCCATCCTGCGCGAAGAGGGCGGTTTCGAAGGCGCGAGCGATGCGAGCACCGATCTACCCCGTTCGCGCGGGGTGTTCCATTGCTTCACCGAAACCGAGCACGTGGCCCGTGCTGCACTGGAGCTGGATTTTTATATTTCCTTCTCCGGCATCATCACGTTTCGCAACGCCGCCGACTTGCGCGACGTGGTGCGCTTTGTGCCGCTGGAGCGCATGCTGATCGAAACCGACAGCCCGTATCTGGCCCCCGTGCCTTTTCGCGGCAAGACCAACAGCCCGGCCTACGTGCCGCACGTGGCGCGGCAAATCGCGGAAATCAAGGGCATCACGGTGGAGGCCGTGGCCGATGCCACCAGCACCAACTTCGATCGCCTGTTCGCTCGGGTGAAGGATTTATCCTAATGAATCACTTTAGAAAAATAAAACAATCTATTGTTTTATATGCATTTGTTTTGCTTCTTGGGTTTGCAGCCCAGGCCCGTGCCAACGCCTTTGACGATTTTTTCACCGCCATCAAGCGCGACGATGCCGCCACCTTGCAGCTGCTGAACCTGCGCGGTTTTGACCTCAACACCCGCAACGAAAAGGGCGAGTGCGCCTTGTTCCTGGCCTTGCGCGACGGCTCGCTGAGCGCGGCCAACTACTTGCTGAGCCAGCCCGACGTGAAGGTGGAGTTGCGCACAGCCAAGGGCGAGAGTCCGCTGATGATGGCGGCGCTGAAGGGGCATCTGAGCCTGGTGCAATTGCTGATCGAGCGCAAGGCGGAGGTCAACAAGCCGGGTTGGACGCCGCTGCATTACGCCGCGACCAACGCCGAGCCGGGCAGCGCGCAAGTGGTGCGTCTCTTGCTGGAACACCACGCCTACATCGACGCCGAGTCGCCAAACAAGACCACACCGCTGATGATGGCCGCGCACTACGGCCATCCCGCCGTGGTCAAGCTCTTGCTCGAAGAGGGCGCAGATCCCCTGTTGAAAAACGAGCAGGGGCTCTCCGCCATCGACTTTGCCCACCGGGCCAACCGGGCATCGTCCGCAGAACTCATTGGCGCATTCGTGCGCGCCAAAAGACCCGCCGGCAAGTGGTGATCGGCAGCCGGTCGCTCGGTCGCGATCCGGCTTGCTGAGACCTTCGCTGGCCTTGCCGCCGACAAAATGTCGGGTGACAAGGCCTAAATTACGTGCAAATACGTAAGCGACACCCGCGTTTTTTCGCATCCAATGGCATCGGTACTTCTATTTCCGTTGCGGCTTCGCCCGGAGACGAGGCCGCGTTCACCCCTGCAGAGAGACAACATCATGAAAAGCAAACATTACCAAGACATCCTGGGCGGCCTGGCCCTGGTTGCTCTGGGCGCATTCGCGGCCCTGTACGCCCAGCAGTACGAAATGGGCGACCTCAACCGCATGGGCCCTGGCTACT
>NZ_JBFJMY010000550.1:0-2480 GCF_041633695.1 Hydrogenophaga sp. | reverse complement strand
GGATTTCGCGCAGCAGCAACACGTCTTCGGGCGTCGGCGCAGGTGCGGCGGGCGCGGCTGCTTCGGCTTTCTTCAGCCGGTTCACCTGCTTGACCATCAAGAAGATGATGAACGCCAGGATGATGAAGTTGATGGCCACCGTGATGAAGTTGCCGTAGGCCAGCGTGGGTACGCCGGCTTCCTTCAGGGCCGCCAGGGTTGGCGCGGTGCCGTCGGGCACTTTGCCCATGGCGATGTACAGATTGGTGAAATCGAGGTTGCCGAAAATCGCACCGACGATGGGCATGATCACGTCGTCGACCAGCGAGGCGACGATTTTGCCAAAGGCGCCACCGATGATCACACCGACGGCCAAGTCGATCACATTGCCCTTGACGGCAAATTCCTTGAATTCCTGCATCATGCTCATGGGTGTCTCCAGACGGTTGTTCAAGCCACTATTTGACACCACCGCGCGCCGAAAGGCGCATGCGGACACCCGAGTTGGCCGGGCAATCCCAAATACCGCACCCGGGTGTCGCGGATGCACCCATATCCATACGAGCGTTCGCCGTGTCCTGCCCAAGCGCCGATACGCCCGCGCGCGGGAAATGACCCTGTTACCGTCCGGTACAATGCAGGGTTGTCCCTAGTGAACCCCGTCTCGAACTCTCATTGAAAGATCCCCATGAGTGAAGCAACCGTCGCCCCGACTGTCGATAACAGCCGCCGCACTTGGCTGATCACCTCCTGCGCCATGGGTGGCGTGGGTGCCGCTGCGGTTGCAGTTCCGTTTGTGAGCAGCTTCCAGCCGTCCGAAAAAGCCAAGGCTGCGGGCGCCGCGATTGAAGTGGATATCTCCGGTGTTCAGCCGGGTGAAAAAAAGGTGGTGGAATGGCGCGGCAAGCCCGTCTGGATCATGCGCCGCACGCCCGAGCAACTGGCCTCGCTGGAAACGGATGAGCCCTTGTTGGCCGACCCGAACTCCGAGCGCAACGCCTTCCCCACGCCGGAATACGCCAAGAACCGCCACCGCTCGATCAAGCCCGAAGTGCTGGTCGCGATCGGCATTTGCACCCATCTGGGTTGCTCCCCAGGCGACAAGTTCACGCCCGGCGCGCAGCCTTCGCTGCCGGCCGACTGGCCAGGTGGATTCCTCTGTGCTTGCCACGGCTCGACCTTCGATCTGGCGGGCCGTGTGTTCAAGAACAAGCCGGCGCCGGACAACCTGGAAGTGCCTCCGCACTACTACCTGTCCGACAACATGTTGATGATCGGCGAAGACAAAAAAGCCTGATCTGCTGACCACTCTCACCCAGCAGACAACCGACCACAGAGGCAACCATGGCTGAATTCAAACAAGTATCTCCAGACGCGCCGTTGAGCGAAAAAACGCTCAACTGGATCGACAACCGCTTTCCCTTGTCCAAGCTCTTCAACGAGCACATGGCCGAGTACTACGCCCCCAAGAACTTCAACTGGTGGTACATCTTCGGCTCGCTGGCGCTGCTGGTGCTGGTGATCCAGATCGTCACCGGCATTTTTCTGGTGATGCACTACAAGCCCGATGCGAGCCTGGCGTTCGCCTCCGTCGAGTACATCATGCGCGACGTGCCCTGGGGCTGGCTGATCCGCTACATGCACTCCACCGGCGCCAGCGCCTTCTTTGTGGTGGTTTACCTGCACATGTACCGGGGCCTCATCTACGGTTCGTACCGCAAGCCGCGTGAGCTGGTCTGGGTCTTTGGTTGCGCCATTTTCCTGGTGCTCATGGCCGAGGCTTTCATGGGCTATCTGCTGCCCTGGGGCCAGATGAGCTACTGGGGCGCGCAGGTGATCGTGAACCTGTTTTCCGCCATCCCCTTCATCGGCCCCGATCTGGCCTTGCTGATCCGTGGTGACTTCGTGGTGGGCGACGCCACGCTGAACCGCTTCTTCAGCTTCCACGTCATTGCCGTGCCGCTGGTCTTGCTGGGGCTGGTGGTGGCGCACATCATCGCCTTGCACGAAGTGGGCTCCAACAACCCCGACGGTGTGGAGATCAAGGACACCAAAGACGCCAAAGGTATTCCGCTGGATGGCGTGCCTTTCCACCCTTATTACAGCGTGCACGACATCTTTGGCGTCTCGCTGTTCCTGATGGTGTTCTCGGCCATCATCTTCTTCGCGCCCGAATTCGGCGGCTACTTCCTGGAGTTCAACAACTTCATCCCGGCCGATCCGCTGGTGACGCCGCTGCACATCGCCCCGGTCTGGTATTTCACGCCGTTCTATTCAATGCTGCGTGCCATCACTTCCGAAATGACCTATGCCTTGATGGCCTGCGTCGTGCTGGGTGCCGTGCTGGGTGTGCTCAAAGCAAAGTTGAACGGTCTCGTCAAGGTCGGCATCCTGGGCGGCGCCGTGGTTCTGGTGGCCTTGCTGTTTGCCATTGACGCCAAGTTCTGGGGCGTGGTGGCCATGGGTGGTGCGGTCATCATCCTGTTCTTCCTGCCCTGGCT
>NZ_JBFJMY010000549.1:0-2503 GCF_041633695.1 Hydrogenophaga sp. | reverse complement strand
CTACCTCAACTCCACCGGTGGCACCGGCGGCGTGGGCAACATCAGCACCCAAGGCGAGTTCCAGCTCCACGCCGTCAATGGCAGCATGAAGATCGTGGGCCAGGTGCAGGCCGATGCGGGTGTGCAACTCGGCGCGGACGACGACGTTGAGTTTGCCGGTGGACAGGTGCGCAGCCAGGGGCCGGTGAGCGTCTCGGCCGGTGCCGATGGCAGCGGCAGCATCGTGGGTCAGGCATCGCCCGGCCCCGACATCGTGGCCCTGGGCGCCTTGCACCTGCAAGCGCCCGACCAGATCGGTGCCGGCGCTGCGCTGGAACTGCAAGTCGGGGGAGAGGCATCGTTCGCAGCCGCCCAGATCGACGCTAGCGTGAGCGCCACTCCGTTGGCGAACCCGCTGCGGCTTTCGGTCTCCGACCTCGGTGGTGGCCCGTCGGCGCAGGTGAATCTGCAGGTCGCGTCCGACAGCGGCGTGCGTTTCGACCTGTTCCGGGTCGGCGTGGCGGACATCACCGCCCGCACGCCCAGCTTGCAGGTGCCGGATGGTTTGGTCACGGACCACGCGGTCTTCAACATGCCGGCCTACCGGGCGCGCATCGACGCGCTGAGCCGCGAACCGCACTCGGGTTATGCGGTCAACGCGTTCACGCTGGATGGCCGCTTCAGCCTGGATGCGCTACCCGACTCGGTGAACTTCGGCGCCTTCATCCTGACCAAGGACCCGGATTTCAACGCCGTTGGACAGCCACCTGGCAACGCGGTCAGCGTGATCGAGTCGGCGCTGCAAACCCTGCGCAACGGCAACGAGCCTTTGAAAAAGAAAGCCTTGGCGACGCAAGCCGGTGCGGCTGGCAACGGCCGCGACAACAGCTTGGTCAAGGTCAGCGCGAACTGGCTGGGCGAGCTGTCCCGCCTGGACCAGCGCCCACAAAACGGACAAGACGGACAAGAAAACAAGTGATGAAAAAAACCACCCATGTGTTGCTGGGCGCCCTGCTGGGCGCCAGCGCCCACCTTCCCGCCACCGCCCAGACCGATCCCGGCGCGGTGCAGCGCCTGGATCAAGACAACCGCGAACGTTTCGAGCAGCAACAGCAACTGGAAAAGCGTGCACCGCAGGCACCCGCCATCGGCGTACCGGGCCAGGCGGACCAGCCGGGCGGCCAGTCGGATGTCAAAAACATCCCGGTGACCCGCTTTGAAGTGGACCGCTCCGAGCTCCTGACGCCCGCTCAGATCGCGGCGGTGCTGGAGCCTTTGCAGGGCCGCACGGTCAGCCTCAACGACTTGTTCGCGGCGGTGGGCCGCTTGAATGCGCTGTATGAAGCGCAGGGCGTGCAGACCGCCCGTGCCATTCTGCCGGCGCAAGACATTGCGGCGGGCGTGGTCAAAATCCGTTTGATCGAGGCGCACCTGGGCGCCATACAGCTCAGCGGGGCGCAGTACCTGAAGCCCGGTTTTGTGACCGAACGCATCCACCAGCAACCGGGCGACCTGGTCTCGGTGACCCGGCTGGAAGCCGATCTGGTGCGTTTCAACGCCTTGTACGAATCCCAGCTGCGCGCCGATGTGGTGGCCGGGGCCGAGGTCGGCACCACCGACATCGCCCTGGTCGTGCAAGAGACGCCACGCTACCAGCTCACCACGTTTGCCGACAACGCCGGGCGCGACACGGTGGGAGAAGGGCGCGTGGGCCTGGTGTTTCGGGCCAACCACCTGCTGGGCGTGCACGACAGCATGCAAGTGGTGGTCAACGGGAGCCAGGGCGCGAAGAGCTATGGCCTGAGCTATTCGGTACCGGTGTCGCGGGACGATTTGCGTCTGGACATCGCCTACACCCAGGGCCGGATCAAGATCGTCGACGGGCCGTTTGAGCCGCTGGACATCACCGGGCGTTCCAAAGACTTCTCGCTGGGGCTGAGCCAGCCGTTTGCGGTGGACTTGAACGGGCAGTGGGCGGCCTATGGGCGCTTTTCGGCGCGCAACTCGCTCAGCCGCTTTGGTGGCATCACCCAAAGCGATGTGGACCTGAACGTGTTGGCGCTGGGTGTGCGCGGCCAGGCGCGCGACGAGCGCCGGGCCTGGTCGCTGGACGGCAGCCTGAACATCGGCACCAAGGCCTTGGGCGGCGAGCAGCATTTCGCCTATTTCCGGGGCCAGGCCAGCCGCGTCGACCACGTGGGCGAGCGCACGCAGCTGCTCACCCGCGCCGGTCTGCAGCATTCGTTCTCGCGCATCCTGCCTGCAGGTGAGCAGTTTCAGGTGGGTGGCCTGTATTCCGTGCGCGGCTTCTCCGAAGGCCTGCTCACCGGACGCGATGGCTACTCTGTGGGCCTGGAGTTGCGCCAGTTGCTGAAGGCGCCTTCGGCGCAGGAGCAGGCGGCGCTGGTGCCCACGGTGCAGGGACTGGTTTTCCTGGACCACGGCGCGGCCTTTCCCTACCGGCCCGGGCAGTCGATCAGCAACGACGATTACCTCACCAGCGCGGGCCTGGGGCTGGCGCTGG
>NZ_JBFJMY010000548.1:0-2507 GCF_041633695.1 Hydrogenophaga sp. | reverse complement strand
GCGGCGGGCCGACTCACGCAGATCCAGTCGCTGATGTCACAGATCAACGCCACCACCGATCAGAAGTCGGTGCTGGAAATCCAGGCCCGCATCGGCGCTGAAAACGCCCTGCTGGCACACGAGGTGTCGCAAGTACAGATGCTGCAGGGCATGGCCGACAGCGAAGAGCGCATTGCCCGATCTCGCGAGCGCGAACGGCAGCTTCAGATGCTGGGTCGCACCGGCAAGGTGGCTGACTTTCTGCCGTAAACCCGCCTGAGTCCCGCCGCCACCCAGACCCACCGGAGAACCCCATGAGTGCCATCCTGTTGTCAGGTAAAGCCGCCGCATGGCCAAAACGCCCCCCTGAACCTTCCACCGAGGCCGAATCGGCGCCATTCAACGCGAACCGCGACTGGGAAATCGACCGTGCGCTGATGCTCGAACGCTCGGAGCGCAGGGCCTGGCGGGTCGCGGTGGCCGGTTTGATTCTGGGCCTGATCGGCATCGCTGCCGTGTTCGTGCAGGGACCGCTGCGCCGCGTGGTGGAGATTCCCATCGTGGTGGACCGCGTCACCGGCGAAACCACCATCCAGCAGCGGCTGAGCGAAGAAACCATCCCCGCCATGGAGGCGCTGGACAAGCACAACCTGGCCGCCTTCGTGCGTGCACGCGAAAGCTACAGCTGGATGTTCCTGCAGCGCGACTTTGACCAGGTGGCGCGCATGGCCGTGCCGGGCGTGTTCGCCGAATACAACCGGCAGTTCGAGGGCGAAGGCGCGCTGCAGAAGAAGATCGGCGCGGCTGAAGAATGGCGCATCAACATCGTGGGGGTGCGCTTGCGGGCTTCCGGGCGCAGCGGCAACCTGAGCGACGCCACCGTCACCTACGACAAAGTGGTCCGTCTGACCGACCGCAACTTGCCGGACGTCACAACCCGCCACGTGGCCAGCATCGTCTTCCAGTACCAGCCCAAGGTGCTCGCCAAAGAAGCCGACCGGCTGGAGAACCCTTTCGGCTTCGTGGTCACCGCCTACCGGTCAGACCCCGAAATCAACACCCAGGCAGCGGGAGCACGGCCATGAAGCGCACTGTCTTGACGCTGCTGGCAGCCTGCGCCGCGTCTTTGAGCCTGTTCGCTCAAGCGAATCCGAAATCCGCCGACCCGCGCCTGCGCGACGTGGTCTACGACCCAACGGCAGTGGTGACCGTCCCCGTCAAACGGGGCATGGTGACCCTGGTGGTGCTCGCCCAAGACGAAGTGATCACCGAAGTGGCCGCAGGCCAAGGCGGCGATTGCAGTAAGGCCGATGCCGTCTGGTGCGTGGCCGCTCAGCCAGGGGGCCGTAACCTCTTCGTCAAAGCCAAATCCGGTGCGGATGCGCCCAACAACCTGGCCGTGGTCACGGACCGTCGCACGCATGCGCTGCGCTTCGTGGTCCTGCCCGACGGCGATCGGCAACAGCCGGTCTACCGCTTGACCGTCAAGGCGCCGGCACAGCCCAAGCCCGCCTCGGGCCTGTCAGCTAAAGACCTCGCAGCACTCGCCACCCTGCCCCCTTTGCCATACCAGCCGACGCCCCAACAGGTGGTGGCTGAACGACTGCAGGCCAGTCACACGGTGATGAACACCCAGTATTCGCTGGCCGAAGGTGCGGGCTCGCAAGACATCGTGCCAACCCTGATCTACGACGACGGGCGATTCACCTACCTGCGCTTACCGGGCAACCGCGAAGTCCCTGCGGTCTTTCATGTGCTCGGCGATGGCAGTGAAACCCTGGTCAATGCCCGGATGGAAGACGACCTGCTGGTGGTGGACCGCGTCAGCCGGCAACTGATGCTGCGAGCGGGCAACGCGGTCGTGGGCATCTGGAACGAGGCCTTTGATCTGGACGGCGCCCCAGCGGAAGGTGCGACCACCGTTCCGGGCGTGCAGCGGGTGCTTAAGGCTGCCAACGCCTCTCTTGACAACCGCCCCAACGGAGTCAGGCCATGAACGACCAAACCAACGCCCACAACCCGTCGACCGCAGATCCTGCGGACGGCAACACCATCACACCTTTGCCGGGAGAGCCCGGTATACCCCAGGTGACGGCCGCACGCAGTACCAACTGGTCGCGCAAGGGCGCGCTGGGGCTCGGCATGATGGTGTTGACCCTGGTGCTTTTTGCGGGCTTTGCCATCAACCGCTACCTCACCAGCGGACCGGCAACAGACCAAGACGCCAAGCTGGTGCGTGACAAACCCTCGGCCGCCAGCGCCGGTACACGCGCACTGGACATGACGGCACCACCCGCGCCGCGTGTGCCCGCTTTGCTGCCAACCACTGAGGCGGCTGAGCCCATTGGGGTGCGCAGCGGCGGGACTGCTGCGCCCAAAGGCCTCTCGGCCGACGATGCCGAAGTGATCGCCGTGCCCGAGGGATGCATCGTGTGTCCAGGTTTTATCGACATGCACGTGCACCTGCGCGAGCCGGGACAGGAGCACAAGGAGACCGTGGCTACGGGAACCGCGGCGGCCGTGGCTGG
>NZ_JBFJMY010000547.1:0-2508 GCF_041633695.1 Hydrogenophaga sp. | reverse complement strand
TGCCCCGACGTGGGCAAACCGCGCAGCGGCGGCCTGCTCGACTTGATGACGGCGCTGGACGCCGCGCGCGTGGTGGCGCCAGATCTGCCCGCACTCAACAAGGCGCTGCGGCGCACGCGCTCGCTGGAAGAGGCCGCGGCCACGGCCAGCGATCCGGTGGCGGCGCTGGCGTATTTGCTGGCGGCCGACCGGGTGATCCAGGTCGACGACTTCGCGCCCTGACGCAGATGCCCATCCAGATGCAAGCCATTGGCTGGGTGCGCGGTGGACGCCGCGAAGCCAGCAAAGACCATTGGGGCGACAACCGTTGCCGCATCGAACTCGACACCACCCGTTTCACCGCCGAGGCGCTGCTCGGCCTGGAAGCGCTCTCGCACATCGAGGTGCTCTACCACTTCCACCTGGAAGCCGACGAAGCCACCGAACTCGGCGCGCGCCATCCGCGCAACCGGGCCGACTGGCCGCGCGTGGGGATTTTTGCGCAGCGCGGCCGCATGCGGCCCAACCGCATTGGCGTCTCGGTCTGCCAGTTGCTGGCGGTAGAAGACACGGTGTTGCAGCTCATGGGCCTGGACGCGGTGGACGGCTCGCCGGTGCTCGATATCAAACCCGTGTGGTCGGGTTACCTGCCGCGCGGCGAGCTGCGCGAGCCCCCATGGGCGCGCGAGCTGATGGCGTCTTACTGGCGCCCGAAAGCCTGAAGCGGCGCCTGCCCGGGCTGCCAGGGCCGGGCCTTGTCCATAACGCCGGTGAATTGTGGGCTCTCCAGCCAGTGCCGCAACCAGCGCCGGGTCGCCGGCCAGGGCGAAGTCTCGAACCAGGCCGCGTCCACCGCCGCAAACTGCCGCACAAACGGGAAGATGGCCACGTCGCTCAAACAGGGCGCCGCACCCCCCAGAAACGCGGCTTGCACCAGCCGTTCTTCCAGCGCGGCGAGCATGGCGTCTTGTGCGTCGCCACGGTATTCGGTCTGGCTGCGCCCGGGGTAACGGTCGGCGTACTTGTAGCGGTCCAGCGCCTGTTTGAACGGGCCGTCGTTCTGCGCCACCAGTTGCTGGTTCTGCGGGGCTTCGGCCGCTGGCAACCAGGCTTGCGGGTCGTTGTGCCGCAACGCCCAATGCATGATGGCCAGGCTCTCGTCGATCACCTGGCCATCGGCACAGCGCAGCACCGGCACCGTGGCCTTGGGTGAGAGCGCGATCAAGGCCGGGGGCTTGTTGCCCAGCACGACCTCACGCAACTCGACCGCCACACCCGCACTGCGCAAGGCCATGCGCGCGCGGATCGCATACGGGCAGCGCCGAAACGAATACAGGATGGGCCAGTCGGTGTTCATGGACATGCCATCTTCGCAGAACCGACGCCGCCCGGCGGCGTGCGCTGGCCGCGCCTCCTACGGGCTTGCATTCAGGCGGAGAGGAAGGCGGGAGCCGCAGACTGTGCTGTAGCCCGCCAAGGCGAATCCGTATCAGACCGGGCCGGTGGGCTTCACACCCCGGCGTTGCATCATGTCTTCGCCCATGGCCGCCAAGGCCGTCTCTGTGAGCTGGACCTGCGCCGCCGGGTAGACCAGCTGGTCTTCGTCGTCGAGGTGCTGGCGGTACAAACCGGCAAAGCCGTTCAGCGCGGCGCTTTGCCACGCGGTCAAAGGCCGCCAGCTGGCGGGGCTGGCATCGGCCACCACTTGCAGCACCGCCTTGGCGCCCACCCAGGCCACGCCCATTTGCCGGTGGTCCTGGATCAAGCGCAACACCAGCGCCTTGATGGACGCATCGGGCCCGGCCATCAGGGCCGGAAACACGTGCCGCTCTTCGTCCTCGTGGTGCAGCGGCGCGGCCAGGTCGAAGTAGCGCATCACGTCGCGCGCGGCCTGCGCGGCGCTGTCGTCGAAACCCTTTTGTTGCAGGTGTTGCTGCAGTTTCACGATCAAGGTCAGCATGCGTTCCACCCGCTCGTGGCAGGCCGCCAGCATCTCGAACGGGGCCTCAAAACCCGCGCCCGGCGCGTGGTATCCGGGCAGGTTGCGCGGCTTCTGCGGCAGGGCGGATACGCGGACTTTCATGTCAGGCCATGCTCACCGGCAGACCCGCGTGGTCGAACGGAATCAGCGTCTCGAAACGGCCCCGTTTCACCTGCTCGACCAGCTGGTCCAGCGCCTGGGTCGTGGCCTCGTCGCTGGGCGCCTGCCCGGCCACCCCCGAGAGTGCACCGGCCAAGACAAAGCGCCACGAAAGACCGAACGCATCGGCCTCTTCGGTGAGCGCGGAAAACGACAGCAGCTGCTCGGGCCATTTGTCCACACACATCAGCGGCACCAGGGCGCCGCCATGGCCGGCTTCGAAATTCGCCCGTTGTTCGGGCGTGCAATCGTCGGGCAGTTCGGCGCCCACGAACACCAGCAACAGGCGCTGCGGATCGGACTGGCTGCGGGCGACTTCGAGCAAGTGGTCAAAATTCTGGATGTGCATGGTGCGGGTGTTCGAGGGTTGGGGGTTCGGTGCGGCGCGC
>NZ_JBFJMY010000546.1:0-2515 GCF_041633695.1 Hydrogenophaga sp. | reverse complement strand
GTCAGGCGCGCCGGATCGGCGTCGCTCGACATGCCCGCGGCCATGCCCTGCGCGCCTTCCAGAATCTGGCGCGCGCCGGTAAAACCGCTTCGCGCCAGGTAGGCCGAGGTCAGACCGCAGGATGCCGCGTGCGCGGTGTGCAGCTGCTTGGAGTCGGCGGCGTCGCGCAAAAACTCCCACAGTCCGGCGGCTTGTGTGCCGGCGCTGCCGAAGGCATGCAGCATGGTGGCGGCATCGAGCTTGAGCAGCCGTCCGGCCGCTGCGGCGGCGGCCAGCGTGCCGGCGGTGGCCGTGGTGTGAAAGATGCGGTAGTGCGAGCGGCCCAGGAACTCGCCCACACGAATGCCGACTTCATAGCCCGCCACCACGGCGGCCAGGAACTCGCGGCCGCTGGCACCGATGTCCTGCGCGATGGCCAGCGCCACCGGGAACACGACGGCCGCGGGATGAAACACCGAGCCGTTGTGGACGTCATCCTGCTCGGCGAAGTGCGAGGCGGCCGCGTTGACCATCGCGGCGAAATGGGGCGAGGTGGTGCGGCGCGAGATCAGCACCTCGGCGCGGCCCGAGTCCGGCCCCATGGTGCGGGCATAGGCTTCGATGGCCTCGACCGGCCGGGCGCCCTTGCCCGCCAGCGCGGAGGCGTACCAGTCGAGGAACAGGTCTTCGGTGCGGCGCAGCACCGGCGCCGGAATGGTGTCGAATGACAGATCGGCGGCAAAGGCAGCCAGCGTCGCGCTCGGGTTTGTATCCAGGGTCATGGCATCGATCTCGCAGTCAGATGGCTTTGTCCGCACGCAGCCGGGCAATGTCAGTCTCGCCGTAGCCGAGCTCGGTCAGGATGGCTTCGGTGTGCTGGCCCAGCGCAGGCACCGGCCCCATGGGCGGCGGCGGCTCGCTGCCATTGACGTGGTGCGGCGGGTACAGCGCCGGCAACGTGCCGCCGGGCGAGCCGATCTCGGTCCAGCGCCCGCGCGCCGCAAGTTGCGGGTGCTTCCACAGGTCGGCCATCTCGTTGAGCTGGCCATTGGCGATTTGCGCCGCATCCAGCCGCGCCACCAGTTGCGCCGCGGTCAGGGTGGCGCAGACGCCTTCGATGATGCCGCGCAGTTTCTCGCGCTGGGCCAGCCGGTTGGCGTTGCCCAGGTACTGTGCGGTCAGCTCGGGCAATTGCAACACCTGGTTGCAGAAGGTGGCCCATTCGCGGTCGTGCTGCACCGCCAGCACCACTTGCTTGCCGTCGCCGCAGGCAAAGGGGCCGTAGGGGTAAATGGCGGCGTGCGAGGCGCCGGCACGCGGCGGCGGCGGCTGGCCGTCCAGCGTGTAATAGAGCGGGAAGCCCATCCATTCGGACATGGCTTCGAGCATCGAGATTTCGAGCCGCTGGCCGCGCCCGGTGCGCCCACGCTCCAGCAAGGCGGCCAGCACGCTGCTGTAAGCGTACATGCCGGCGGCGATGTCGGCAATCGACAGGCCGGCCTTGGAGGGCTGTTCGGGCGTGCCCGTGACGGAGACAAAACCGGCCTCGCTCTGGATCAGCAGGTCATAGGCTTTTTTCTCGGTGCAGGGGCCGCCGTCGCCGTAGCCCGAGATGTCGCACACCACGATGCGCGGATTGACCGGCGCCAGGCTGGCGTGGTCCAGTCCCATGCGCGCGGCAGCACCGGGCGCCAGATTCTGCACCAGCACGTCGGCGCGCTCCACCAGCTTTTGCAGCACGGCGCGGGCATCTGGGTGCTTGAGGTCGAGCGTCAGGCTTTCCTTGGAGCGGTTGCACCAGACGAAGTGGGAAGCCGAGCCGTGGGCCCGGCTGTCGTAGGCGCGGGCGAAGTCGCCCTCACCCGGGCGCTCGACCTTGATGACGCGCGCGCCGAGGTCGGCCAGTTGGCGGGTGCAGAACGGCGCGGCAATCGCGTGCTCCAGCGTAACGATCAGCATTCCTTCCAATGGACGCATGGCAATTTCTTTCAGAATGAACGGGGCAGATCCAGCACGTGTTCGGCCACGTAGCTCAGGATCAGGTTGGTGGAGATCGGCGCCACCTGGTACAGCCGGGTTTCGCGGAACTTGCGCTCGATGTCGTATTCGCAGGCGAAACCAAAGCCGCCATGGGTCTGAATGGCGGTGTTGGCCGCCTCCCAGGAGGCTTTGGCGGCCAGGTACTTGGCCATATTGGCCTCTGCGCCACACGGTTGGTGGGCGTCAAACAGCTCGCAGGCACGCCAGCGCATCAGGTCAGCGGCCTCGGTCTCGATGTGTGCCTCGGCCAGGGGAAACTGCACGCCCTGGTTCTGCCCGATCGGGCGGTCAAACACGCGGCGCTCGCTGGCATAGCGGGCGCTGCGCTCGACGAACCAGCGGGCGTCGCCAATGCACTCGGCGGCAATCAGCGTGCGCTCAGCGTTCAGTCCGTCCAGGATGTACTTGAAACCTTTGCCCTCCTCGCCGATCAGGTTCTCGGCCGGGATTTCGAGGTTGTCGAAAAACAGCTCATTGGTCTCGTGGTTAACCATGT
>NZ_JBFJMY010000545.1:0-2530 GCF_041633695.1 Hydrogenophaga sp. | reverse complement strand
GGCGGCTCAGCCAAGGGCTGTTGTTGGCCAGGTTTCTCAACAGCTCGGAGACCCGCTCCTGGGACTGGGCAACGCCAGTGATCAAGACGCTTTGATTTTCCTGCTTCATGCTGGTGAGATAGATGCCATCGGGCAATTGGGCGACCAATTCCTCCAGCAGATAAACCGGCAAATTTCTGTCGCCTTGCAAATCCTCCACAGCGGTTTGACGCGCCCGCAACGAGGCGATTTCTTTTTGCAAGCTGGCGATGTCCTTGATCTCGGCATCCAGACGCGTGATTTCGGCCGTAAGAAATTGATTGCGCCCCTGCTGGTTGGAGATTTGCCCTTGGTACCAGGTAAATACCGCGCCGCACACCACACCGCCCAAAAGGGCGGAAAGCCCCAGTTGGGTGAAAAATTGCTCTTTTTGCCGCTTGCGCGCGGCCTCCCTGTGAGGCAGTAGGTTGATCAGAATCATTGAAAAAACCTCCGTAGGGCCAGACCGGTCGAGGTCAGATACGACGGAGATTCGCGTGCAATCTTGCGTGCATGTACGGTAGAAGCCATCTCCATGGCATCAAATGGGTTGATCACCATACAGGCGAACGACGTCTGGTGTATGACCGCTTCGGTCAGACCCGGCAATGCCGCGCTGCCGCCCGCCAGAAGGATGTGGTCCACCTTGTTGTGCGGCGTGCTGGTGAAGAAAAATTGCAAAGCCCGGCCAATTTCCTGGGACATGCTTTCAATGAAAGGCTCCAGCACCGCCGTGCGGTAGTCTTCTGGAAGATCGCCCGAACGCTTTTTGGCCTCGGCTTCGTCAGCAGAAAACCCATACTGCCGCACAATGAGCTGGGTCAGCTGCGCACCACCAAACGCTTGATCGCGCTCGTACAAGACATCGTCGTTGCGCATGACTTGCATGCTGGTGGTCAAGGCACCCACTTCGAACAGAGCGACCAGGGAATCCACCCCTTGGTTGGGCAAAGTTTCGATCACACGCCCCGCCGCCATGCGCGACGCATACGACTCCACATCCATGATCACGGGTTTGAGCCCGGCGGCCTCCGCCAGACCCTGGCGGTCGGACACTTTTTCCTTGCGGGATGCGGCGATCAAGACCTCCACGTCTCCCACGGAGTTGGTGCTGGGCCCCACGACACAGAAGTCCAGACTCACTTCGTCAAGAGAAAAGGGAATGTATTGGTTGGCCTCGGACTCCACCTGGGCTTCGAGCTCTTTCTCGGACAGGCCGCCCGGCAGCACGATTTTCTTGGTGATCACAGCGGACGCGGGCAAGGCCATGGCCACGTTTTTGGTCTTGCTCCCGCTTTTGCGCACCACGCGGCGCACGGCCTCAGCCACCTCGTCGAATTTTTCAATATTGCCGTCGGTGATCCAGCCCCGCTCCAGGGGCTCGATCGCACACCGCTGCAACACCAGATCGCCGGAACGGTTGCGACCCAATTCGACCAGCTTGACGCTGGACGAACTGACGTCGATCCCCAACAGCGGTGCCGGTTCCCGGCTGAATAACGACCCCAATGAGATCAAGGTGACCCCCAATATTAGCGACGCGGCGTGGCGCCAGACTTAAGAATTCACTTGAATGCTAGCAGCAAGCCCCTTGTGCCGCAAAGATTTTTTACCTTTGCAGCACCTTGAAGCGTTGTCAAAAGCATACGCAAATTGTTTGCACTTGTTGAGTCAACATCGGCAGCTGCGACAAGAAATTCACGACAACTCACAATATGAGACTCTTTGTCGGCAACTCAGCAACAGCGCCGCCTTTTTATAATCAAATACTTTTGCCACGACCCTTCGCATGCCCAAAGACGATCCAGCACCACCGAGCAACCAGAAACGAAAGGCGTCCGAGGGCCGCTCAGTCTGGTACTGGCTGGGTCGCGTTGTGCTCACGCTGGCCGGCCTGGCAGTGGCCGGGGTGGTGGCCATCATGTGCGCCATCGGCATCGCGCTGGCGGTCGCTTATCCCAACTTGCCCGACGTGGCGGCGCTGGCCGACTACCGACCCAAGCTGCCGCTGCGGGTGTTCACCTCCGATGACAAGCTCATCGGCGAGTTCGGTGAGGAACGGCGCAATCTGCTGACGATCCGGGAAATTCCCGACGTGATGAAAAACGCGGTGCTGGCGATCGAAGACGCGCGTTTCTTTGAACACAGCGGTGTGGACTACCGAGGCATGGTCCGGGCGGCCCTGGCCAACCTGGGGCAGGCCAAAAGCCAGGGCGCATCCACCATCACCATGCAGGTGGCGCGCAACGTCTATCTGTCGGCGGAAAAAAGCTACACCCGGAAAATTTATGAGGTGCTGCTGACCTTCAAGCTGGAGCACATGCTGACCAAGGAGCAGATTCTTGAGATCTACATGAACCAGATTTTCCTGGGGCAGCGGGCTTACGGATTCTCCACGGCCGCCCAGACCTATTTCGGCAAGCCGCTCAAAGACGTGAGCATTGCAGAAGCGGCCATGCTGGCCGGCCTGCCCAAGGCCCCGTCGGCGTACAAACCGATCAGCAACCCCAAG
>NZ_JBFJMY010000544.1:0-2536 GCF_041633695.1 Hydrogenophaga sp. | reverse complement strand
GCGGAAACGGGCGTGGGTGACTGGCAGCAAGGTGCGCTATTGCTGGCAAGCTTGCTGGAGTCATCACCATGACAAAGTTGCCAATCCACCCGGATTTTCTTGGGTACCCGCTTGGCGAGCTTGCACGGCGGGAGCCGCGGAATGTGGTGGCCGCGAGCAATTTGTTCTGTGTAAACTACCAAGGTAGTCAGGTTTGACTACCTTTTGGAGCGCGTCATGCCACCCACCACCGCCACCAGCCTCAAACTGCCCGCCGAACTCAAAGCCGCGATCGATGAAGAGGCGAAGAAGCAGGGCATGAGCAGCCACGCCTATATGGTCAAGACCTTGAGCGAAGCGTCGGAGCGGGCGCGGTTGCAGGATCACTTCACGCGCGACGCGTTGGCTGCGGAACAAGACATGTTGCGTCGTGGCGGCTACGACTGGGAGGATGTCAAGCTGCACCTGGCTGCCCGGGCGCGCGGCGAGAATCCCGAGCGCCCACCGCTGCGGCCTGTGGCTGAATGACGCTCGCGCGTGTCCAGTTCGCTGACGATGCCTTGTCCGACCTGGACAAGCTGGTGCAATTCCTCCTGCAGCAAGACGACCCGTCGGCATTGGAGTTGCTCGATTTCATTCAAGACGGCTTGGGGGTTTTGAACCATCAGCCAGGCATTGGACGGCCTTTGCCTGGCGGACTGCGTGAACTGATCTTGAACCGGGGTAGTAAAAGCGGGTACTTGGTGAAGTGCCGCTACCTGCCCCATATTGCTGCCGTGCGCGTGCTGCGTATTCGGCATCAGCGCCAATCCGGCTACACCGACAAAGAAATTTGAACCATGGCAACCAAAAAACCCAAAGGCCTAGGCCGTGGACTCGAAGCCCTGCTGGGCCCCAAAGTGTTCGAGGGCACGCCCGCCGAAGCGCAGGCCGCGACCCACGGGCTGCCCAATAGCTTGACCCTGGACCAGCTGGTGGCGGGCCAATACCAGCCTCGCACGCGCATGGACGAGGGCGCGTTGTACGAGCTGGCCGAGAGCATCAAGGCCCAGGGCATCATGCAGCCGATTCTGGTGCGGCGTCTGAGCGGGGGCGAAAACGAAGGCAAGTACGAAATCATCGCGGGCGAGCGGCGCTTCCGTGCGTCCAAACTGGCGGGTCTGGACAGCGTGCCGGTGCTGGTGCGCGACGTGCCCGACGAAGCGGCGGCGGCCATGGCGTTGATCGAAAACATCCAGCGGGAAGACCTGAACCCGTTGGAAGAAGCCCAGGGTTTACAGCGCCTGGTGAAAGAGTTTGGGCTCACTCACGAGCAAGCGGCTCAAGCTGTGGGGCGTTCGCGCAGCGCGGCCAGCAACCTGCTGCGCCTGCTGCAATTGACCGAGCCGGTGCAAACCATGTTGATGGCGGGCGACATCGACATGGGCCACGCGCGGGCCTTGTTGTCGCTGGACCGGGCGACCCAGATCTCGGCCGCCAACCAGGTGGCGACCAAAAAGATGTCGGTGCGCGAAGCCGAGAGCCTGGTGAAAAAGCTGGGGGCCGAATTCGCTTTGGCACCGCAAAAGCTCAAGAAGGAAAAGTCGCGCGATATCCGCCGGGTGGAGGAGGAGCTCGCCGATCTGCTCACCGCCGAGGTGGAGGTGCGGGTGAAAAAGCGCGTCAAGCGGCACGGGCGTTTTGAAGAGCTGGGTGAACTGGCGATCCAGTTCGGTTCGCTGGACGCGCTCAACGGCATCATCGACCGTTTGCGCGGCAGCCGCTGAACGGCGTTGTGCAGCACGGGGCCTGAGACCGCAACAGGCGGCGAAAAAAAAGCCTCCCGATACCGGGAGGCTTTTGACCTTGGAGGGTCGAAAAGGGTCGCAATCGTTGAAATCAGTTGCCCACTTTGAGCACGCCGCCTTTGCCCAGGCCACCGCGCACGTTTTGTGCCTTGTAGTTGCGCAGCGAAATCACCATGCTGTTGTAGGCGTCCACAAACGCGGCCACCGAGGCTTTGCCCTCAGGGGTGCGCGAGAAGCCACCCAGACCGGCTGCGGCGCCACCGCCAAAAGCACCCAGGGCGGCACCGTAGTTGGTGGCGGTGGAATTGCCTTCAGAGATCGCGATCTGCACCGAGGAGCGGATGTCGAACAGGGTCAGGGTGACCACCGAGGATTTGGTCTCCAGCGAACCCGCCAGCGCACCGAAGCCACCGCCCAGCAGGCCGCCCAGGGCGCCCGCGACTTTGCCCGTGGAGGCGTTGTCGATGATGATGGCCGGCTCCATGTAGTAGTCGGCGGCCACACGCTGGCCTTTTTGCTGTTGCGAGCCGGCGCGGAATTCGCCGGAGTTGCGCTGTTTGTCGGTGATGGCCGAGAGCTTGTCCTCGGTCCGGTTGTTGCCGATGGAGGTGATCACGAAGCAGTTCGATTGCTGCACCGCCAGGCGCAACAGCGGCTCGATGCTGGTCACCTGGGTGGCGCGGCCAAAGCTGGCGTACCAGTCTTTGCCGCGGCCATCGTCCACAGCCAAGGTGCCCAGCGGTTCGCTGCAGCGTTGCAGCGATGCGTCG
>NZ_JBFJMY010000543.1:0-2538 GCF_041633695.1 Hydrogenophaga sp. | reverse complement strand
GGGCGTGGCGCTGGTGCGCCAGGCCGATCTCGGCATACCCGAAGCGCCCGAGCCGCACCGCACTTTCGTCGAAAACGCACTTGCCAAGGCCCGCCACGCATCGCGGCTCAGCGGCCTGCCCGCGCTGGCCGACGACGCCGGCCTGTGCGTGCAAGCCTTTGGCGGCTTGCCGGGCGTGGACACGGCGTTTTACGCCACCCAGTTTGGCTACCCCAAGAGCGATGCCAACAATGTGCGTGCCCTGCTGGAGCAAATGGCCGGGCAAACCGACCGCCGCGCCGCGCTGGTCAGCACCTTGGTGGCCTTGCGCAGCGCCGACGATCCCGAACCTTTGGTGGCGACCGGGCGTGCGCCGGGCTTGATCACCCAGGCGCCGCAGGGCGAGAACGGGTTTGGTTTTGATCCGGTGATGTTCTTGCCATCGTTCGGCAAGACCTTTGCCGAGTTGCCAACCGAAGTCAAAAATGCGCACAGCCACCGGGGCCAGGCCGCGCAACACATGCTGGCCTTGATGCGCGAGCGCTGGATGACATGAGCAAATCCCTTGCGCACCTTTCAGGGTTGCCCACCCGTGTCTGATACCAAGCACAACGCCGCGCAAGACGTTGCGCACTGGATGCGCCCGGGCACGCTGCAGCTCAGCAGCCTGCCCCCGCTGTCGCTGTACATCCACCTGCCCTGGTGCCTGAAAAAGTGCCCGTATTGCGACTTCAATTCGCACGAGTGGAGCGCCACCTCGGCACCGGGCCAGGCCCTGCCCGAGCAGGCTTATCTGGATGCTTTGCGCGCCGATCTGGAAGCCGCCTTGCCCCTGATCTGGGGCCGCGCGGTGCACAGTGTGTTCATTGGCGGCGGCACGCCCAGTCTGTTTTCACCCGAGGCCATCGATCGCCTGCTGGGCGATGTGCGTGCCCTGCTCAAGCTGGACGCAGACGCCGAGATCACGCTGGAAGCCAACCCCGGCACGTTTGAGAAAGACCGCTTTCGCGCCTTTCGCCAGGCCGGCGTCACGCGCTTGTCCATCGGTGTGCAAAGCTTCAACGACCAGCACCTCAAGGCCCTGGGGAGGGTGCACGACCGGGCGCAAGCCATCGCTGCGGTGGAAGAGGCGGCGATGGCGTTTGACACCTTCAATCTCGACCTCATGTACGCCTTGCCGGGCCAGAAACTGGCCGGTTGCGAGGCCGATGTGCGCACCGCGCTCGCGCTGGGGCCACCACACATCTCCATCTACCACCTCACGCTCGAACCCAATACCTACTTCGCCAAATACCCGCCGGTGCTGCCCCCCGAAGACGATGCCTACGCCATGCTGGACCGCATCACCGAACTGACCGGCGAAGCCGGCATGCAGCGCTACGAGGTGTCGGCTTACGCCCAACCGGGCCACCGCTGCTGGCACAACCTCAACTACTGGCAGTTCGGCGACTACCTGGGTATTGGTGCCGGCGCGCACAGCAAACTCAGTTTTGCGCACCGGGTGGTGCGCCAGGTGCGCGCGCGCGAACCGCGTCTGTACATGGAAAAGGCCATGGCGGGCCAGGCGGTGGTGAGCAGCGAAGAGGTGGCGCGCAAAGAACTGCCCTTCGAATTCATGCTCAACAGCTTGCGCCTGCGAGAAGGCTTTGAGCTGCAGCAGTTCATGGACCGCACTGGCCTGCCGCTGTCGGCCATTGCCAGCGGGCTGGAGCAGGGCGAGCGCCAGGGCCTGATCGAGCGCGATGCCCTGCGCGTCTGGCCCACCGAGCGCGGTTTTGATTTTTTGAGCGATCTGCAGGCGCTTTTTCTGCCGGGTTGAACACCGCAGCGCCCTGGGGCGCGCACGGTGCTGCAGGCCAGGCCTGCAGGTTCTCAGCGGGCGGTGGTGTCGGTGCTCACGGGCTGGATCGGGATGTAGATCTCGCCACCCGCGCGTTTGAACTCGGCCGATTTTTCCTGCAGACCTTCGGCCAGGGCGGCCTCTTCGCTCAAGCCCTTGGCGGCGGCAAAGTCGCGCACTTCCTGCGTGATCTTCATCGAGCAGAACTTGGGTCCGCACATGGAACAGAAGTGCGCTTCCTTGCTCGAATCCTTGGGCAGGGTTTCGTCGTGGAAGTCGCGCGCGGTGTCGGGGTCCAGGCTGAGGTTGAACTGGTCGTTCCAGCGGAATTCGAAGCGTGCCTTGGACAGCGCGTCGTCGCGTGCGCGCGCACCGGGGTGGCCCTTGGCCACGTCGGCGGCGTGGGCTGCGATCTTGTACGCGATGATGCCGGCCTTGACGTCGTCGCGGTCCGGCAGGCCCAGGTGTTCCTTGGGCGTGACGTAGCAGAGCATGGCGGTGCCGTACCAGCCGATCATGGCCGCGCCGATGGCGCTGGTGATGTGGTCGTAGCCCGGTGCGATGTCGATGGTCAACGGGCCCAGGGTGTAGAAGGGCGCTTCATCGCAGTGCTTGAGCTGCTCTTCCATGTTGGCCTGGATCATGTGCATGGGCACGTGACCCGGCCCTTCGATCATGGTCTGCACGTCGTGCTTCCAGGCGATCTGCGTCAGCTCGCC
>NZ_JBFJMY010000542.1:0-2539 GCF_041633695.1 Hydrogenophaga sp. | reverse complement strand
TTTCTGCCCGACCACTACGCCGAGGCTTTCGAGCGGCGCGGCCGCATGCAGGCGATACGGCCCGACACCTTCCACTACAGCTGCCAGTTCGTCTGCATCCTGCGCCGCTCGCCGCAAGCTTCGCGCGCCGCCGCTGCCCTGCACGCCGCCTTGGTGCAGGCGCACGCCGACGCGGATGGGGAAATCGTGTGAACAGGCCCTATGGATCCGGCCCAGTGAAGCCTTGAGATCCGTTCGGGCAGAGCTTGTCGAAGCCTTCACCTCAGACCTTGCACGAGCCCTTCGACAGGCTCAGGGCGAACGGGTGTTTTTTCGTCCAGGCTGGAATCCCTTCCGCTCGGGTTGGAATCCCTTCCGTTCGGGCTGAGCTTGTCGAAGCCCTCACCCACGCTCAGGCGAACCCTTCGACAGGTGCAGGGCGAACGGTTGTGACCTCACTGGGCCGGATCTGTAGGCGTGCACGTCGTAGGGAAAACCGTGCAGCAACAACACGGCAGGGCCGTCTGGATCGCCGCTTTCAAGATAGGCGACATCCAGATCGCCGGCCAGGATATGGAGGTGCATTGCGAGGCGCTTTCGGAAGCCTTGAGAAGGTGTCAACGGGTCGGTGTGCCAGCCCGGCCCCTCTGCGCACAACGGGGCCAATACCGTGCGGGTGCGCCCGCTTGCGTTTCGCACCACGGGCGTGCATGCTGCATCGCATGACATTCTCTTCTCTGCTGGGTCGTGCCGCCTTGAAACCTTTTGCCCGGGCCTTGCCGTCGATGGGCGACACCGAGCGCGCCGCGCTGGAGGCCGGGACCGTGGGCTTCGAGGGCGACTTGTTCGCCGGACGGCCCGACTTCGACGCCTTGCGCGCGCGCGGACCCAACCGCCTGCGGCCCGAAGAACAGGCTTTTCTCGACCACGAGGTGGTGGCGCTGAACGCCATGCTCGACGAGTACGCCATCGACGAAGCGCACGACCTGCCACCGCAGGTTTGGGCCTATCTGCGCGAGCACAAGTTCTTCGGCATGATCATTCCCCGCGAGCACGGCGGCCTGGGTTTCGGGCATTTTGCGCACGCCGCGGTGGTGACGCGCATCGCCACCGTCAATGTGGCGGCTGCGGTCACGGTGATGGTGCCGAATTCGCTCGGCCCGGCCGAGCTGCTGCTGCACTACGGCAGCGAAGCGCAGAAAACGCACTACCTGCCGCGCCTGGCCGATGGCCGCGATCTGCCGTGTTTTGGTCTCACATCGCCCTACGCCGGATCGGACGCGGCCTCCATTCCCGATACCGGCGTGCTGACCACGCGCGAGATCGATGGCCAGCCGGTGCGCGGCTTTCTCGTCAACTTCGACAAGCGCTACATCACGCTGGCGCCGGTGGCCACGGTGGTGGGGCTGGCCTTTCAGGCGCTGGACCCATCCAAGCCCGAAGGCCAGCAATTGCTGGGCATCACCTGCGCCTTGATTCCGGTGCCCACCCCCGGCATGGACATCGGGCGGCGCCACCGGCCCATGAACTCGGCCTTCATGAACGGCCCGATCCGTGGGTACGAGGTGTTCGTGCCCATGGAATGGGTGATCGGTGGTGAAGAACGGGTCGGCCAAGGCTGGCGCATGCTGATGGAAAGCCTGGCCGCCGGGCGTGCGATTTCGCTGCCCGCGTTGGGGGCGGCGATGCAGCAAACCTGTTTGTACGTGGTGCAAGGCTACGGACAGATACGCGAACAATTCGGCCTGCCGATTGGCAAGTTCCACGCCGTGGCGGCACGGGTGGCGCGCATGGCGGTGGAGCTGTATGCCAGCGACGCGGCGCGCCGCTACACCGCCGCCGCGCTCGACGCGGGCGAACAACCCAGCGTGGCCAGCGCCATCCTGAAAGTGCAGCTCACCGAAGCGGGGCGGCGCGCGGTGACCAGCGGCATGGACATTCTGGGTGGCAAGGGCATCATCCGCGGCCCCAGCAACCTGCTGGGCGTGGCCTACCGGCACGCGCCCATTGCCATCACCGTGGAAGGCGCCAACATCCTCACCCGCGCGCTGATCATTTTTGGCCAGGGCGCCGTGCGCTGCCACCCGCATGTGCTCGACGAAATGGCCGCTGTGCAGGCACAAGACCCCGAAGCGCTGGGCCAGGCCTTGCTGGGGCACGGTGCCCACGTCTGGCGCAATGCCATGCGCAGCGTGTTCGGTGCCGGTGTGGTGGGGCAGGTGCCTGCAGAGCTGCGCCACGAGGCCGAGCAGATCGCGCGCTTGTCGGCCCGCTTCGCGCTCAGCGCCGATCTGGCGATGGGCTTGCTCGGCGGGAAACTCAAGCGGCTGGAATTGTTGTCGGCCCGGCTGGGCGACGTGTTGTCTGGCCTGTACCTGGCCACCGCCTGCATCTGGCGCTACGAGGTGGACGCCCAAGCCACGCTGCTGCCGCTGGTGCGTGCCGCCATCCGCGACCAGCTGGCCACGGCCTCGGCCAGCTTGCGCGATCTGCACGCCAACATGCCCGCGCCGTTCGGGCTGCTGGCCCCGGTGCTGCGCCTGGGCGCAGGCCAGGTGCG
>NZ_JBFJMY010000541.1:0-2541 GCF_041633695.1 Hydrogenophaga sp. | reverse complement strand
GTCGATCACCTTGATGCCGGTTTCCAGCAATTCCTGCGACGGCGAGAGCTCGTCATAGGCCGGGGCCTTGCGGTGGATCGAAGCGGTCAGGGCCTGATCGACCGGGCCACGTTCGTCGATGGGCGCGCCCAGCACGTCCATGATGCGGCCCAGCGTGGCTTTGCCCACTGGCACCATGATCGGCTGGTTGGTGTTGGACACCATCATGCCGCGGCGCAGGCCGTCCGAAGAACCCAGCGCAATGGTACGCACCACGCCGTCACCCAGCTGTTGCTGAACTTCCAGCGTCAGGGCCGAGCCCTCCATTTTCAGTGCGTCGTAAATATGGGGCATGTGGCTGCGCGGAAATTCCACGTCGACCACTGCGCCAATACACTGAACAATCTTGCCTTGAACTTGAGCCATGATTGAAACCTTCTCTTTTCTCTAAATTCTGTTGATCGACAACTTCAAACCGCAGCGGCACCGGCCACGATCTCCGAAAGCTCTTTCGTGATCGCTGCCTGGCGGGTCTTGTTGTAGACCAGCTTGAGTTCGCCGATGACGCTGCCTGCGTTGTCGGTAGCGGCTTTCATCGCCACCATCCGCGCCGACTGCTCGGAAGCCATGTTTTCTGCCACGGCTTGGTACACCTGCGCTTCCACGAAACGCAGCAGCAACTCGTCAATGACGGCGGCCGCATCGGGTTCGTAGATGTAGTCCCAATCGCGCCCACCTGCGTTTTCCTGCAGGCCACCCGTCGTCAATGGCAGCAGCTGCTCGACCATGGACTCTTGCTTCATCGTGTTGATGAAGCGGGTGTAGCACAAGTAGACCGCGTTGATGCGCCCTTCCGAATAAGCATCCAGCAACACCTTGACGGGGCCGATCAGCTTCTCGAGATGGGGCGTATCGCCCAGACCCGTGGCGCTGGACACCACTTTGGCGCCGATGCGGTTCAGAAAACCCAGGCCCTTGTTGCCAATCGCCACGGCTTCGGCGCTCACGCCCTGGGCCTGCAGTTCCTTGAGCTTGGCGGTCACGGCCCGCAACACGTTGGTGTTCAGGCCGCCGCACAAACCTTTGTCGGTCGTGACCACGACAAAACCAGCGGTCTTGGCGTTGTTCACCTGCATGAACGCGTGGGTGTATTCCGGATTCGCCTTGCTCAGGTTGCCGGCGATCTGGCGCACTTTTTCCGCATAAGGCCGGGCTGCACGCATGCGGTCCTGCGCCTTGCGCATCTTGGAGGCGGCGACCATCTCCATGGCTTTGGTGATCTTCTTGGTGTTCTCCACCGACTTGATCTTGCCGCGTATTTCCTTACCTGCTGCCATTGGGGCTCCTTGTAAAGGTCAATGGGCCGGTTCAGTACGTGCCGGTTTTCTTGAAGTCGCCAATGGCGGCCGAGAGTTGGGCTTCTGCGTCCTTGTCCATGGCCTTGTCGGCTTCCATCTTTGCGAGCAAAGCGGCGTGCTTGTCTTTCAAATGGGCGTGCAGGCCCGACTCAAAGGCCAGCAGCTTCTTGACTTCCACATCGTCCATGAAGCCTTTGTTCACCGCAAACAGCGTCGAGGCCATCAGGCTGATGGACTGGGGGCTGTACTGCGCTTGTTTGAGCAGCTCGGTCACGCGGGCGCCACGGTCCAACTGCTTGCGGGTGGCTTCGTCCAGGTCGGAAGCAAACTGCGCGAACGCAGCCAGTTCGCGGTACTGGGCCAAGTCGGTACGGATACCGCCGGACAGGCTCTTGATCAGCTTGGTTTGCGCAGCACCACCGACGCGCGACACCGAGATACCGGCGTTGATGGCGGGGCGGATACCGGCGTTGAACAGGCTGGTTTCCAGGAAAATCTGGCCGTCGGTGATCGAGATCACGTTGGTCGGCACGAAAGCGGACACGTCACCGGCCTGCGTTTCGATGATGGGCAGTGCGGTCAGCGAACCGGTCTTGCCTTTGACGGCGCCTTTGGTGAAGGCTTCGACGTAGTCGGCGTTCACGCGGGCTGCGCGTTCGAGCAGACGGCTGTGGAGATAGAACACGTCGCCGGGATAGGCTTCGCGGCCTGGTGGGCGGCGCAGCAACAGCGACACTTGACGGTAGGCCACGGCCTGCTTGGACAGGTCGTCGTACACGATCAGGGCATCTTCACCGCGGTCGCGGAAGTATTCGCCCATGGTGCAGCCGGAGTAGGCCGACAGGTACTGCATGGCAGCGGATTCAGAGGCCGAAGCGGCCACGACGATGGTGTACTCCATCGCGCCGGCTTGCTCCAGGGCACGCACCACGTTCTTGATCGACGAGGCCTTTTGGCCAATCGCGACATAAACGCAGGTCATGTTCTGACCCTTCTGGTTGATGATGGCGTCGATCGCCACGGCGGTCTTGCCGGTCTGGCGGTCGCCAATGATCAGTTCGCGCTGGCCACGGCCCACGGGCACCATGGAGTCGATCGACTTCAGACCGGTCTGCACCGGCTGGTCCACCGATTTACGGGCGATCACGCCCGGTGCGACCTTTTCGATCACGTCGGTCATCTTGGCGTTGACCGGACCTTTGCC
>NZ_JBFJMY010000540.1:0-2553 GCF_041633695.1 Hydrogenophaga sp. | reverse complement strand
CTTTTTCACCCTGGCGGCTCCAGCTCTACAACTGGCACAAATGGGCTGGAATGTCGGTGCTTACTCTCTCTGCATTGCGCTTGCTTTGGCGCTGGATGAAAAAGCCGCCACCATTGCCCGAGGCCGTGGCGGCGAACATGCCGCGCTGGCAGCAATGGGCGCACCACGCCACGCACGCCGCGCTGTATGTGCTGTTTTTTGCGGTGCCATTGCTCGGCTGGGCTTACAGCTCGGCCGCCGGTTTCCCCGTGGTGCCGTTCGGTTTGTTCCAGATGCCCGACTTTGTGCCGGTGAGCGAAGCCCTGGCGGATGTTCTGAAAGAGTTGCACGGCCTTGCCGCCTACGGCCTGGCGATTCTGGTGGTTTTGCACGTGGCCGCCGCGCTCAAGCACCACTGGATCGACCGCGATGGCTTGTTGACCCGCATGGGTTGGGGCGCTCGCTGAGCGGCTTGTTTTTGTTTTTTGAAATCCTACCCATGACCCATACCCGACTGTTTTCCGTTGGCGCTCTCGCGCTGGCCGCCCTGGTACACCTGCCCGCTCAGGCGCAACAACAATTGTTGCCCGCCAAGAGCGAGATCGCTTTTGTAAGCCGCCAGATGGGCGTGCCGGTCGAGGGCAAGTTCCGCCAGTTCAGTGCCCAAATCGCGTTCGACCCGGCCAAGCTCGCCAGCAGCAACATCGCCTTCAGCGTGGACACCGGCAGCGCCACGCTGGGTGTGCGCGAGACCGATGCCGAGCTGCCCAAGTCGGTCTGGTTCCACGTGGAACAGTTTCCCAAGGCCACGTTCCAGTCCAGCAGCATCAAGCGGCTGGATGGCAACCGCTTCGAAGTCACGGGCAAGCTGTCGATCAAGGGCGTGAGCAGCCCGGTGGTGGTGCCCGTGACGCTGACCCAAAACGGCGCCGAGACCACGGCCACCGGCACCTTCGCCATTCAGCGGCTCACCTACAAGGTGGGCGACAAAGAGTGGGCCGACACCTCCATGGTGGCCAACGACGTACAAGTGAAGTTCCGCCTCGCGCTCACCGGCGTGGGCAAGCTCTGAAGATTTTTTCGCCTTTTTGTCCACCAACCCAGAGAGTATTTTTCATGCGCAAAACCCTGACCCTTTTGGCCCTCGCAGCAACATTCACCACCGGTGCCGTGCAGGCGGCTGACTACGCCATCGACCCGACCCATACCTTTGCCAGTTTTGAAATTGGTCACTTTGGCACTTCCACCAACCGGGGGCGGTTCGACAAAAAAGAGGGCAAGATCGCTTTTGACCGCGCCGCCAAGACCGGCATGGTCGACATCTCCCTGGACATGACATCCGTGAACACCGGTACGCCCATGTTCGACAAACACCTGCAAAGTGCCGACTTGTTCGATGCCGCCAAACACCCCAAGGCCCGTTTTGTGTCCGAGAAGTTCGTGTTCAACGGCGACAAGGTGAGCGAAGTGGTGGGCCAGCTGACCTTGTTGGGCAAGACCCAACCCGTGACGCTCAAGGCCAGCCAGTTCAACTGCTACGAAAGCCCCATGCTCAAGCGCGAGGTTTGTGGTGGCGACTTTGAAGCCACCATCGACCGCACCGCTTTTGGCCTGAACTACGGCGTGGATTGGGGTTTCCCGAAAAGCGTGCGCCTGGCGATCCAGGTGGAAGCGGTGAAACAGTAAAACCCGGGCGTGCGCCCACTGCGCAGCTGGCGCGGCTTTTCCCCGGAGGGGATACGCCTGTCGACCGGCGGAGCCGGTTCCACGGCGTGTGCTGGATGAAGACACGCGCTTCGGCGGCACCGGTGTTCTTCTGAACCATCTGCCAAAGGCCCGCTGCTGCGGGCCTTTTTCATGGGCGTGTGGCGTGTTCCAGGTGTTCCAAGAATCGCAGCGCGTGCACGCGGTTCTCACCGCACATTTCTGCGCTGGGGGGTAGTGAGCTGCACACCGCTGGCCGCTCCGGCCGTCCGAACAGTTTGCACATCAGGGCTTCGTCCAGATGGGGGCAGGGCACACCCGCAGGCTTGCCGTGCGGCAAGCCCGGCAGGGGGCTGCTGATCGAGGGCGCGATGCAACACGCGGCGCAGCCGAGGCGGCAGTTCATGCTGGGGCGTTGCCCGCTATCAAGCCTGGAATTTGCGCGTCGCCCACAGCGTCTGTTCCACCACCGCTTGCACCGCCTTGTGGCTGGCCTCGCTGCTCAGCTGGCCCTGGGCGTCGAAGGCCTCGCCCGCCTTGGACAGCCCGAATCGGCGCGGCGCCACCCAGCATTGCAGGTTGGTCATCAAGAGGTCGAGCTGGGCAAGGCTGCGGATGCCGCCGAGTGCACCGGGCGAGGCGCTCATGATGCCCAACACCTTGCCGGCAAATGGCTTGAGGCCGTTGGACCAGGCGGGGTCACCCGCGATCGGGCGGGACACCCAGTCGATGGTGTTTTTGAGCACGCCGGTCAGGCCACCGTTGTATTCGGGCGAGCAGATGATGCAGGCAGGGTGGGCGTAGAAAATCTCTTTGAGGCGGACCACAGCTTCGGGCACGCCACGGGTTTCCAGGTCGCCGTTGTACAAG
>NZ_JBFJMY010000539.1:0-2553 GCF_041633695.1 Hydrogenophaga sp. | reverse complement strand
GCAATGCTCACCTGCTTGCCGCGCGCCACCGACAAGGCCCCCGCTGGCGTGCTCTTGCTGATGGTGGAACCCGCGCCCACCGTGCCCCCAGCGCCAATGGTCACCGGCGCCACCAGCACGCAGTTGCTGCCCACGTGCACATCGGCTTCGATCACCGTGCGGTGCTTGTTGGCACCGTCGTAATTGGCGGTGATGCTGCCGGCCCCGTAGTTCACCCGCTCGCCCACGGTGGCGTCGCCCAGATACGCCAGGTGGTTGGCCTTGGCACCATCGGCCAGCGTGGAATTCTTGATTTCGACGAAGTTGCCGATGTGCACCTCGGCCCCCAGTTGGGCGCCGGGACGCAAGCGGGAAAACGGCCCCACCAGCGCGCCGCGCCCGATGGAGACGCCCAGCTTCTCGCCTTCGATGTGGGTAAAGGGCAGGATCACCGCGTTCGCGCCGATGGTGGCGTTGGCGATCACGCAGTTGGCCTGCACCCGGGCACCGTCGCCCAGCACCACCCGGCCTTCGAACACGCAGTTGACGTCGATCTCCACGTCCTGGCCACACACCAGTTCGCCGCGCACATCCAGCCGCGCTGGGTCGGCCAGACGCACGCCTTGCGCCATCAAGCGCTCTGCCCCGCGCCGCTGGTAGATGCGCTCCAGCTCCGCCAACTGCAGCGGGCTGTTCACACCCGCCACCTGCGCGGCATCCGCGATGCGGTGCGCGTGCACACCGGCACCATCGGCCACGGCGAACTTGACCACATCGGTCAGGTAGAACTCGCCCTGGGCGTTGCGGTTGTCCAACCGGGCCAGCCAGGTGCGCAGCAAACGGGTGGGTACGGCCATGATGCCGCCGTAGATTTCGGTGATGGCACGTTGCGCCTCGCTCGCGTCCTTTTGCTCCACGATGGCCTGCACATCGCCATCGGCTGCGCGCACGATGCGGCCATAGCCCGTGGGATCGGCCATGTCCAGCGTGAGCAAAGCCAGGTGCTCGCCTTCGCACTGGGCCAGCAGCGCTTGCAGCGTCTCCGCCTGGGTCAGAGGCACATCGCCAGACAGCACCAGGGTCACGCCGTCGTCGGGCAGCACCGGCAGGGCTTGTTGCACCGCGTGGCCGGTGCCGAGTTGCGGCTCCTGGCGCACAAACTGGAGCCGGGTGGCCGCGCCACCTTCGCCAGGGGCAGGTGCATACAGGCCAGCTTCCACCGCCTCAGCGCCGTGGCCGGTGATCACCACCACCGAGCGCGCCGATAACCGCGCGGCGGTGTCGATCACGTGCTGGGCCAGTGCGCGGCCGCCCAATCGGTGCAACACTTTGGGCCGCAGGCTTTTCATGCGCGTGCCTTTGCCCGCAGCCATCACCACCACATCCACAGGGAACGACATGAACACCTCTCCTGGGAGCCATATAGGCCCACGATTGAACAAGCCCCGGATTATCCCCCGCGCCGCCGGGCAACGCCTGTGGCTGGCGCCCTTGCTGATTGCAGCGAGCCTGTTGTTGGGCGCGTGCAGCACCACGCGGCTGGCCTACAACCAGGCGCCGGGCCTGGCGCAATGGTGGATCAACGGCCAGGTGAACCTGAGCGACGCGCAATCAACCCAGTTGCGCGAGGACATCGACCGTTTCTTCCAGTGGCACCGGCGCAGCGAGCTGCCTGCGTACGCGGCCTTGCTGCTGCGCTGGCAAAGCCTGGCCACCACCGACATCAGCGCCGAACAGGCCTGCGCCGAATTCGACCGCATGCGCGCGCGCATCGACGTCGCAACCGAACGCAGCCTGGAGCCGCTGGCGCGGCTGGCGCTGCAGCTCTCGCCCGAACAGCTGCAATACCTGCAGAAGAAACAAGCCGACAGCCTGGACGAATTCGACGAAGACTACCTACAGGGTGACACCCAGGAGCGGCAACGCAGGCGGCTGGACAAGGCGGTGGACCGCAGCGAACAGCTCTACGGCCGCTTGAACGAAGCGCAGCGCGAACTGGTGGCCAGCGGCATCCGGCGCTCGTCCTTCGATGCCGAGCGCAGCCGCACCGAGCGCCTGCGCCGCCAGGATGATTTGCGGCAAACCGTTCGCGCGGCGCAATCGCAGGTGCTGGCGCAGACCCGCGCCAGCGATGAGCGCAATGGCCCGGGCCTGATCCGCTCGGCACAGGCCGCCACCCTGCCCAGTGCGACAGCCACCGCCGTGCCTTTGTTGCGGGATTTCACCCGCCGCCTCTGGGCATCGCCCGCGCCGGGCTACCAGGCCTACAGCCAGACACTGGTCCGCCAGGGCTGCGCCCAATTCGCGGCCCTGCACAACAGCACCAGCCCCGCGCAACGCGCTCACGCGGTGGACGTGCTCAAAGGCTATGCGGCCGACTTCCAGGCGCTGAGCCGGGCACAACCCTAGGAGCCTGCGCGGCAGAAGGCGTCGAAAGCGAAAATCGCCCCCAGCGAGGACAGTTTTTGCCGGATGTGCAGCCCCATAGCCCGGCTATGGGGCAAATAGACGGTGAAAAATGGACCGCTGCGGGCGATTTGCAGCCGACGCCTCTTCTGCCGCGCAGGCTCCTAG
>NZ_JBFJMY010000538.1:0-2560 GCF_041633695.1 Hydrogenophaga sp. | reverse complement strand
GGCTGCTGGCACGTAGTTAGCCGGTGCTTATTCTTACGGTACCGTCATTAGCCCAGGGTATTAACCCAGACCGTTTCGTTCCGTACAAAAGCAGTTTACAACCCGAAGGCCTTCTTCCTGCACGCGGCATTGCTGGATCAGGCTTGCGCCCATTGTCCAAAATTCCCCACTGCTGCCTCCCGTAGGAGTCTGGACCGTGTCTCAGTTCCAGTGTGGCTGGTCGTCCTCTCAGACCAGCTACAGATCGTTGGCTTGGTGAGCCTTTACCCCACCAACTACCTAATCTGACATCGGCCGCTCCAATCGCGCGAGGCTCTTGCGAGTCCCCCGCTTTCATCCATAGATCGTATGCGGTATTAGCGCAGCTTTCGCTGCGTTATCCCCCACGACTGGGCACGTTCCGATGCATTACTCACCCGTTCGCCACTCGTCAGCACCTTGCGGCCTGTTACCGTTCGACTTGCATGTGTAAAGCATGCCGCCAGCGTTCAATCTGAGCCAGGATCAAACTCTTTAGTTCGATCTTGAATTTACTCATAAAAACGGAATTGAAGTGAACTTCACTTCTATTCTCATGAGCGTTTAAAGTCTTGCGACTTGGACTCCGAAGAACCCGTTTTCGCAATCGCCTTCAAACGCCCACGCTTATCGGCTGTATATTTTTAATGATCCTGCAAACCCAGCAGCTTCTTGCCACTCCGTCTGCTTGCTTAGCTGCGATCAGCTGAGCCTCGTATTATGACACAGTTTTTTGCGTCTGGTCAAATTATTTCAGGGTTTGTACTGATTTTCTTCTGACCTCTTCGTTGCTCTGAGCGCCTGTCTTTCGACTTCTTCTTTGTGAGCAGCGAAGCCTTGCAGTATATGCCAGATTTCTCGGTTTCGTCAACGCACTGCAAAAAAGTTTATAAAAAGCCTGTGACACCACCGGGGTTCATCCCATAGTCCTCAACGGCAGGCGGCGCAAACGCTGGCCGTTGAGCTGGTACAGCGCGTTGGCCACGGCCGCAGCCAACGGTGGCACACCCGGTTCGCCCACTCCGCTCGGCGCTCGCTGCGAGGGCAGGATGTGGGTGCGCACCTGCGGCGCCTGAGCCAGCGTCAGCAAGGGGTGGCTGGGGAAGTTGTTGCCCTGCACGCGGCCCTTCTCTATATGTATGTCGCCGTACAGTAGCGCTGTGAGGGCGAACACGACCGAGCCCTCCATTTGCTGAGCCACCGTTGCGGGGTTGACGCAGATGCCGCAGTCGATGGCGCAGTCCACCTTGTGCAGGCGGATCTGCCCCCGCTCCAGCGACACCTCGGCCACCTGGGCCACGACGCTGCCAAAGGATTCGTGCAGGGCAATACCTCGGGCCCGCCCCGATGGCACTGCGCTGCCCCAGCCGGCCTTTTCGGCGGCCAGATTCAAGACCGCCAGATGGCGCGGTGCACGGGCCAGCAGCGTGCGGCGGAACTCGAGCGGGTCGCGTTCGGCCAGCGCGGCCAGTTCATCGATGAAGCTCTCGGTAAAGAACGCGTTGTGGGAATGCCCTACCGAGCGCCAAAAGCCCACCGGCACGCCACTGCGGGTGGCGACATGGGCCATGTGCTGGTGCGGGATGTCGTAGGGCTGGTCAAACAGGCCTTCTGCGGTGGTCTTGTCGGGTGGGTCCACCGGGCCGGACAGGGCGGGCATGGTGCGTTCGATCCAGCGCGGGCTCACCGCGTCGCCCGCCGCGCGCACTTGCAGCACCTGCAGTTGGCCCTCCGCATCAAGCAAGCCCTTGAGCCGCGCCGTCTGCATGGGGCGGTAGAAGTCGTGGGTGAAGTCTTGTTCGCGCGGCCAGATGAGTTGCACCGGGCGCCCGCCACATTCCTGCGCGATGCGAACCGCCTGGCCGACAAAGTCCACGTCGAGCCGCCGCCCGAACCCGCCCCCAAGCTGCGTCACGTGGACCGCAACCTGCTCCAGTGCCACACCGGCCACGCGGGCCGCCAGCGCCTGTGCCAGTTGCGGCACCTGCGTGGGCAGCCAGATGGTGACCCGCCCGTCCTGCACCTGGGCGGTGCAGTTCATGGGCTCCAAGGTGGCGTGGGCCAAATAGGGGGCGTGGTAGCTGGCCGCCAGAAGCCGGGCACCCGGCGTCGACTGGGCGGTTTTCAGTTCCTGTAGCGCTTCGCCACGCTGGTAGAAGCCAAAACCGCTCTGCTCGTCCAGGGCACGGTCGAGATCGCGCGCGATCTGCGCGCTGTCCAGCGAACCCGCCAGACGTGGGCGCCAGTCGGTCTTGACGGCGGCAGCGCCACGCTCGGCATGCCACCAGGAGCTGCCCACCACGGCAAAGCCCGCGCCCGCGCCCGCATAGGGAGGAAACGAGACCACCCGCTCGACGCCGGGCAGTGCCAGTGCGGCGGCCACGTCCAGCCCGCCGGGTGCACCACCCAGCTCGGGCGCCATGCGCAGCGAAGCGAACACCATTTGCGGCAGGCGCACGTCGAGCCCGAACTGCGCGCTGCCAAACACCTTGGACGGAATGTCTTTGCGCGGCGCGCCCCGCCCAATCTGCTTGAATGCGCT
>NZ_JBFJMY010000537.1:0-2565 GCF_041633695.1 Hydrogenophaga sp. | reverse complement strand
GCAACGGGTGCGTGAACTCGCCGTGCAGTCTGCCAACGCCACCAACAGCACGACCGACCGCGCCGCTCTGCAGGCAGAAGCCGTGCAGCTGAAAGAAGAAATCGGCCGCGTGGCTTCGCAAACCCAGTTCAACGGCACCAAGCTGCTCGATGGCAGCTTCACCAGCAAATCCTTCCAAGTCGGCGCCAACCAGGGCCAGACCATCACCCTGGGGTCGGTGGCCAACATCAACCTCAACGCGCTGGGCACGCTGCAAACTTCCGCTGGTGGCGCGACGACTTACGCCACAACGGTCACCGGCATCGGGCAAGATGCTGGCCCTCACCTGTCTCATGGCCTCACGCCAGGTGAATTGGTGATCAATGGTGTGGACATCGGCGACTGGGGATCACCTCCGGGCGAGGGCGCCACCGACGTTGCCAGCAAAGGCGCCGAGATCGCCGACGCCATCAACCTGCACACGGGCACCACCGGCGTCACCGCCGTTGCAGATGGCACCACCGGCGCCATCACCTTGACGTCCAGCGACGCGGCGGGCATCGACATCACCTCACCAGGTGGGCTCGGTGTTGAACACTCCGGCCTGTCCGTCGGCAACACCCCCGCCACCGCTTCACTCAGTGTCGCCGGCAGCGAAACCGGCATCGCCAACCTGAGCCTGGCGAGTGCCGAGCAGGCTTCCTGGGCCATTGCCGCCATCGACTCCGCGCTCAGCCAGGTGAACGGTTTCCGTGGCACGCTGGGTGCCATCCAGAGCCGTTTCGAGAACGCGATCTCCACCATCCAGGTGACCTCGGAAAACCTGTCGGCCGCTCGCGGCCGCATTGTGGACGCCGACTTCGCCATGGAAACCGCCAACCTGTCGCGCGCCCAAATCTTGCAACAAGCCGGCACCGCCATGGTGGCCCAGGCCAACCAGCTGCCCCAGGGCGTGCTGTCCCTGCTGCGATGACCCCAGCAACCCACCCACCGCCGCGCGAACATGCGTGGCGCCCCGGCGGCAAAGGCGGAATATTCGCCTTGCCGCATTTTGCGTTTCTGCAAGCCTTAACCGCATGCCCCCCGCGTGCGGTTAAGGCTTTCTGAGGAGGACCCACATGGCTACCATCACATCCCCCGGTATCGGCAGCGGACTCGACGTGCAAAGCATCGTCTCCCAACTGGTGGCGCTGGAGCGCGCTCCGGTCAACTTGCTCAAAACCCAGGCCACCTCTACCCAGGCCAAGCTCTCGCTTTACGGCACCATCCAGTCCCAGGTTTCGAAACTGCAGGACGCGGCCGCCAAGCTGGGCAGCGCCGACGGCTGGAACGCGGTGAACACCACGTCGTCGAATGCAGCTGCGGTCAGTGTGACCGCCTCAGCCGGTGCCGCCACGAATGGACTGAGCATCGAAGTGCAAAACCTGGCCAAGGCGCAGTCCACGGCTTCGGCGACCGTGGCGGTGGACGCACCCATCGGCTCGGGCAGCATGAGCATCGAGCTGGGCCAGTGGAGCGGTGGCACTTTCGCCCCGGGCTCGGGTTCTGCGGTGAGCATCACCATCAACCCAGGCGAGGACACCTTGAGCGCCATCGCCGCCAAAATCAATGGCGCCGACGCGGGTGTGAGCGCCACCGTGCTGCGCGATGCATCGGGCGAGCGCCTGCTCTTGCGCTCCAAGGACACAGGGGAAGTGAACGGCTTTCGCATCCAGGTGACCGACGACGACGGCGTGCACGACGACGGCACCGGCTTGTCCAGTCTGTCGTACGACCCGGTGGCCAGCCCGCCGCCCGGTGGTTTCAACGGCATGACGCGCACGCAAGCCGGCGAAAACGCGCGCGCCACCATCAACAATGTGGCGGTGGTGTCGGCCAGCAACAAGCTCAACGACTCGCTGCCCAACCTGAAAATCACGCTGTCACAAGTGACCACGGCGCCGGTGGAAATCCAGGTCAACAACGACACCGCTGCGGCAAAAAAGAACGTGCAGAGCTTTGTAGATGCCTACAACGCGCTGAACCAGACCATTTCCAACGCCACGGCCTACAACGCCGACAGCAAAGTGGGCGGTCCGCTGCAAGGCGACTCCACCACCGTGGGCTTGCAAAACGCGTTGCGCGGCATGATGCGCTCGGTCACCGCCAGCTCGCCATTTCAAAGTCTGAGCGATGTGGGCATCGAAATGAAGACCGGTGGTGCGCTGGAGATCAAGGCCGAAAAGCTCGACACCGCCTTGGGCAATCTGGCCGGCATCAAAGCCTTGTTCACCACCAACACCGGCGAGGCCACGACCCAGGGTTTTGGTTTGAAGATCAAGGACTTCACCACCGCTTTGCTCGCCACCGGCGGCCTCATCAACAACAAGAACGATTCGTTGAAGAGTGCCATCAAACGCAACGGGCTGGAGCAGGAGAAGGTGAACGACCGCGCCGATCGCGCCCAGGTGCGGCTGCTGCGACAGTACAACGCCATGGACGCCAACGTGGCCCGGCTCAACAGCATCAACGCCTTCGTTGCGCAGCAAATCACCCTCTGGAACAAGAGCACAGCTTGAGCGCCATCGGTCGTCGCCAGCTCAACCG
>NZ_JBFJMY010000536.1:0-2571 GCF_041633695.1 Hydrogenophaga sp. | reverse complement strand
GTGACCAAACCCACGTAACCTGTTCCCACCACTGTGATTTTCATGCGTTCCCCGATGTCGCGATGTCGTTAAGACCCCATGCAGTCGAAAGCATCATACCGATGCTTCGCTGACAAGCCGCTACCCGACACCGCCAAGGCGCCTTGCCCAGGATCTGCTTGCACGTATCATTCCCGCATGCGATCCGGGCACACCGTCTCCCTGCGGCCATGAGCAAGTGGCAATGGCGCGCCCTGGGCTTGCTGCTGGCGGCGATGTTGCTGTCCATCGCCGCCCTGGCCTGGTTGGCAGGACCCAGTGGTGCGGCGGTCCGGGAAGGTCTGACCAGTCGCAGCGCCAACGAATGGATTCGCTACGCCCAGAAAAGGCTGCAAGGCCACCCGAAACTGGAGTCGGTGGCGCTGCCCCTGCTCGGCGCCTGGCAAAGCCGGCTGGAACGCACGCCCCCCGACCAGACGCCTCTGCCCACCTTGGGCAAAGGCCAACAAAAACAGGGCTTGACCGACCTCGCCGGTCCACCGCTGCGCGAGCTGAGCGTCGCGACACCCCAGGACATCCGCGACGCGCTCATGCAGGCCCCGGCAGGCACCCGGATCGTGATCGCGCCCGGCCTGTACACCTTCAATCAAAATCTGCGCCTGGGACACGACGGCGAACGTCTGGCGCCCATCGTGCTGTCGGCTGAACAGCCCGGATCGGTTGTGCTGGCCTTTTCCCAGGACGAGGGCTTTCTGGTGGACCGACCACACTGGATCTTTGAAAACCTCAACATCCGGGGCGTTTGCGTCCGGCACACAGACTGCGAGCACGCCTTTCACGTGGTCGGCAAAGCCGCGTCCACCACGCTGCGCAACAACCACATCCAGGACTTCAATGCCCACATCAAGGTCAATGGGCTTGGGCCCGACTGGCCGGACCACGGTTGGCTGGCCTTCAACACCCTGACCAACACCGCACCACGCGACACCGACCGGTCGGTGGTGCCATTCGATCTGGTGGGCGCCAGCCACTGGCGGGTACAAGACAACCTGGTCAGCCAATTCAGCAAGCTGGACGGCAACCAGGTGTCGTTCGGCATGTTCATGAAGGGCGCTAGCGAAGGCGGCATTTTCGAGCGCAACCTGGTGATCTGCTCGCCCACCGGCATCTCGCGACCGGGCGTGCGGGTCGGGATTTCGTTTGGCGGCGGCGGCACGGACCCCGCTTCGTGCCGAACACAGCAATGCCTGGGCCATGAACACACGCAAGGACTGGCCGCCAACAACGTGGTCGCCCATTGCAACGACGCCGGGCTGGACATCAACCACGCCACCGACATCGTGCTGGCCCACAACACCTTGATCAACACCGCTGGCATCACCGCGCGCCGGGCACCTGCAAGAGCGCTGCTCTATGGCAACCTGTTGGAGGGCGGTGTGTACGCCAGAGATGGCAGCACCCTGGCCCAGGAGAACAACTTGCTGGTGCACAGCGAAGCCGTTTTTCGTTCACCCGACGCCTTGCAACTCCAGTGGAAATCCCCTCCCGACAACATACCGCCGGCCCAACTTGTAACAAAGGACTTCTTCGATCAACCCAGGGGAAATCCTAGCTTTCCCGGGGCCACTGGGCCCACAGGTGAACTATTGTCTCAGTAGACGTACGAAAATCCCGGTAAATTCGCTGTTTGGGCGCCAAACAGCCGCCATCCATCCGGTAACACGCTGCTACGTCTACCCCCGAGCATCCCCTGATAATCGCCTGTCGGTTGAGTGCGCCCTGGTCCCTGTCGGTTCCATGCCATTGGTGGGCGTCCGACCGGCGCTGGTTTGGATTCCATTCCCAACACCCACTTGTCCACCTCGCTTGGCGCTTAGAAGACCCAAACAAGGTCCTAAAAAGACTTCTGCCTGCGCTTTTCATGCCCGTTGGATATCTCGCCTTTTCCCTGACTTTGAATAGATCTCTGCGTCCTTGAAAAATAAAGACGGGTCTGAATTTGATGATTACCGCCATTTGTATCTTGTTGTTACCAATTCGCCGCGCATCGCATTGGATTGGTATTTGGTCGGAAAACAAGTTCATCCCGTTCGCAGCTATCTAAAGTCGGCCCTCAATAACCCGAAGCACTCTGTATGAACGCATCGACTTCTATCTGTGGTTCACAGGGTTGCAACGAAAACCCGATTCAATTCACGCGGGATTGACCGCTTTCTCAGCTTTGTGCCCCTACTGGCTGCCACCCACGTAAACCAGCTCATCCTATGAACTCCAGCACACACCGCACCGGCGCCACCAAAGCAGCCCGAACCCGCTTGCCCACCCTGTTTTCCATGGTGGCCATGGCTGCGTTGGCGGGTTGTGGTGGCGGTAGCGGCGCAACCGGCATGCCTGACAACTCGACGGGCACCCCGTCTACGTCAACGCCCATAGGGTCGGCTCCAGCTCCTGCACCAGCACCAGCACCAGCACCAGCACCAGCACCAGCACCAGCTCCAGCTCCAGCTCCAGCACCAGCACCAGCACCAGCACCAGCTCCAGCACCAGCACCAGCTCCAGCTCCAGCTCCAGCTCCAGCTCCAGCTCCAGCTC
>NZ_JBFJMY010000535.1:0-2582 GCF_041633695.1 Hydrogenophaga sp. | reverse complement strand
CCCCCCCCCCCCCCCCCCGCGCCGCGATGCTGCATCGCGCTCGGCCCCCAGCCGTCCGGTTCGTGCGGCCAAACCCAGCGCCGATCCGTTCTTCGACAAGCCCTACGAGCCCAGCACAGCGCCCGAGGCGGCACCCGCATGGGAAGTGGCGCAGCGCCAACCCGCGCGCGTGTCGCCCAACATCAAGAGCCGCCGAAAAGTGCCTGCGCTGTTCAAAAGCCTGGAGCAGTGAAACCGACGATCCCTGACGGGCCGGCCGCGCTGGCGTTTCGGGGCTGTCAGGACTTGCCGGGTTTGCGCGCTTGCGCGCACCTCACTTCCATGCGCTCATACGCGCCCGGCGCGTTCCCCATGCGTGCAGCCGCCAGGCACCCCCCCCACACGCAGCCGGCGTCCAGCGGCAGCACGTCCGAGCGTGGTAGCGGCCCCAGAGTGGACCAATGGCCAAACGCCACCGGCACGCCTTGGGTGCGCCGGTCCGGCACGTCGAACCAGGGCATGAAGCCCACGGGTGCCGACTCTGCGCCATCTTTGGTCTGAAATTCCATGGTGCCCTGGGCCGAACAAAATCGCAGCCTTGTGAGCGCGTTGACGACCACGCGCAAGCGGTCGGTGCCTGCCAAATCGTCGCGCCACCCCGCCGGTTCGTTGCCATACATATGGTGCAAGAAGCCGACCCAGTCCGCGCCGCGCAGCACCGCTTCCAGCTCTTGTGCCAGCGCCAGGGTTTGCGCCACATCCCATTGTGGCAACACGCCCGCGTGCACCATCAGCCAGCCGTGCACGTACAAGGCCATGGGGCGCGCGCGCACCCAGTCCAGCAAGGCGTCGCGGTCCGGGGCTTGCAGGATGTCGGCCACGGTGTCGCTGCGGTGCGCCTTGCGCACGCCGTGTGCCACCGCCAGCAAATGCAGGTCGTGGTTGCCCAACAAGCAGTGGGCCGCGCCTTCAAGCGCCATCAGACGGCGCAGCACGGCCAGTGAGTCCGGGCCTCGGTTGACCAGATCGCCGAGCAGGTACACGGTGTCCCGGCTGGGCGAGAAGTCGATTTTGTCGAGCAGGCGTGCCAGGGCTTCATCGCAGCCTTGTATATCGCCAATCATGTAAAGTGCCATGCGTCGATTATGGATACCCTGATCATTGTTTTTCTCACCTTGCTGAATGGCGCGTTTGCCATGTCGGAGCTGGCGCTGGCGTCGAGCCGCAAGGCGCGGCTGGTGGCCATGGCCGAGGCGGGCGACAAGGGCTCGAAAGTGGCCCTGGAGCTGTTGTCCAACCCGACGCAGTTTCTGTCGTCGGTGCAGGTCGGCATCACCTCCATCGGCATGCTCAACGGCATCGTGGGTGAGGCCGCTTTCAGCGGCGATCTTGCACTCAAACTGCAGGGCCTGGGTCTGGACAAGGACCCGGCCGGGGTGAGCGCCACGGCGATCGTGGTGGTGGTGATCACCTTCATCACCATCGTGTTCGGCGAACTCGTGCCCAAACGCATCGGTCAGCTCTATCCGGAATCGGTGGCGCGCTGGGTGTCGCGTCCCATGGCCTGGGTGGCGCGCATTGCCAGGCCTTTTGTGGCCTTGTTGTCGATGACGACGCACGCGGTGCTCAAGCTGCTGCGCGTCGATTCGAACGCGGTGCAGCACGTGACCGAAGAAGAGATCAACGCCAGCCTGGAAGAGGGGGTGGACGCCGGCATCATCGAGGAACACGAGCGCCAGATGGTGCGCAATGTGTTCCTGCTCGACGACCGCCAGCTCACTTCCATCATGCAGCCCCACTCGGACATCGAATGGCTGGATGCCGACGAAACCATCGACACGGCGGTGCAGAAAGCCTGGACCACCGGGCATTCCTGGTATCCGGTGTGCCGGGGCGGGCTGGACGAGGTGGTGGGCGTGATCCATCTGCCCCATCTGTTGTCCTTGCAGGCCCAAGGCTTGCAAGACAGCATTCGGCAACATGCGAGCCCGGCGGTGTTCGTGCCGGAGACGCTCACCGGCATGGAGTTGCTCGAGCAATTCCGCATCCGTTCCACCCGCATGGTGTTTGTGGTGGACGAATACGGCGTGGTGCAGGGCTTGCTCACGCCGCTGGACATGTTGCAGGCGATCACGGGAGAGCTCTCGCCGGAGTTGCCCCTGGACGCCTGGGCGATCCCGAAGGAAAACGGTTCCTGGCTGGTGGACGGCAGCATGCCGGTGGCCGAACTCAAGTCGCGCTTCGACATCAGCGAACTGCCGGACGAAGACAAGGGCCGCTACAACACCGTGGGCGGCTTGATGCAGGCGGTGGCCGGCGAGTTGCTGGACCTGTCCGAGTCGGTGGAGTGCGCGGGCTGGCGCTTCGAGGTGCTGGCGCTGGAGGGGCGGCGCATCGACCAGGTGCTGATTTCCCCCTTGCCGCCCGAGCCGGTGTCCGAGTCCGAGTAGGCCCCAGGCCTTAGTCCAGCAGCGCGGCGTAGACCAAGCTGCGAAACAGCGGCCGGTAGTAGTCGCGCTGGTTCGGTGCCTGGATCAGCAGCAGGGCGTACAGGTCTTCGGCGGGGTCGACAAAAAACGTGGTCCCGGCGATGCCACCCCAGT
>NZ_JBFJMY010000534.1:0-2583 GCF_041633695.1 Hydrogenophaga sp. | reverse complement strand
CTCCCAACGCATCAAGGCGCTGGAAGAATCGCTGTCCACGGTACTGGTCAAGCGCGAACGGCCGGTAGCGGCCAAGCATGCCGGTGAGGTGCTGCTGCGCCATGTGAAGGCGCTGCCTATCCTTGAAGGATCGGCACTCCAAGAACTTGGGCCAACCGCCAAACCACACGCGCCCGTGTCCCTGGCCATTGCGGTGAATGCCGACTCCCTGGCCACCTGGTTTCCTGAAGTGCTCAGGGAGTTGCTCATGGGTCAGTTGGTGGCCCTAGTTGTGATGTTGCAATAGGTTGTTCACCCGACGGCATCTGGGAGACTGGAGTTACCACGCTTCAGCACTCACAGAGGAAACCCGCCGGATGAACAGCCACAAGACTGCCAGATTGACGTTTGAAGGACGCAAATTGCTCATCGAGCGCATTGCCGTCCTGGGGCTGATGCCAGCGGCCGAGGCCGCTGGCATCAGCGTGCGGACCGCCCGTAAGTGGCGCCGTCGCTTCGAAGTGGGCGGAGTCGATGGCCTCATGGACTGCAGCTCACGCCCCGCCAAGACACGCAGCACCATTGATGAGGCACTCGGCCAGCGCATCGAGCAGTTGCGGCGCAGCCGTATGCCCATGCGCCGCATCGCTGCGGTGGTCGGGCGCAGCGTGGCCACCATCAGTCGCTGGTTGGCCAAGCTTGGCCTCTCCAGCCTGAAGGCGCTGCAGCCCGCTGCGCCCGTTTTTCGCTACGAACACGATACTCCCGGGGCCATGCTGCACATGGACACCAAGAAGCTCGGGCGCATCGAGCGACCCAGCCACCGTGTCACCGGCAACCGCCGCGACTCCGTCGATGGCGCCGGCTGGGAGTTCGCCCACGTGGCCATCGATGACCACAGTCGGGTGGGCTTCGTGCAGATGCATGCCGATGAGCGCAAGGGCTCGGCGGTGGACTTCCTGCAAGCCGCCGTTGCCCACTATGCCGCGCTGGGCGTGCGCATCGAGCGCCTGCTGACCGACAACGGCTCGGCCTACCGCTCGCGTCTGTTCGCCAAGACCTGTCAGGCGTTGGGTATCAAGCACTGCTTCACCAAGCCCTACCACCCGCAGACCAATGGCAAGGCGGAGCGATTCATCCAGACTTGCCTGCGCGAATGGGCCTACGGCAGAACCTGGAGCCACAGCACCGAGCGCACCGCCTGGCTGCCATCCTTCTTGACTTACTACAACACCCGCAGGCCTCACTCGGCCCTAGCAGGCTGCTGAAATACCCCACGCTGAAGCCACCCCCATCAGTGCAATGAGGCAGTTTCGGTCGATTGGGTGTGTCGCGGTCGCGCAAAGCGTCATCCAAGGGGATGTTTTACGTGTTTGAAGGGCCTTTTCCCCGTATTTGACGCTCATTGCGCCCCCTGCAGACGGACTTGTCCCAAGGTGCGCATGCGCACCAGGTTGTACGCCGCCATGGTCATCACGAAGACTTGGCCGACGCTCTTAATGCCACGTACCATCACTTGGCGAATCGGGCCGATGAACTTGCCCCAGCCAAAGCCTTGTTCGATGCGTTTGCGCTTTTGTTGTGAGATGGCGTAGCCCTCGCTGGTGGCGAGCTCATCGGGCACGGCCGATGATCTGCCCGCCTTGTTTTGCGCGACATGCGGCGCGACCTTGATGTCTTGCAAGGCCTTGATGAACTCGGCCGCGTCGTAGCCCTTGTCCGCACCCAAGGTGATTTCGCCTTCGGGGTTGGCCGCGCGCGCATCGCCGATCATCAGCTTGGCCGCTTCGCGCTCGGCGTAGCCATCGGCTTGCGTGACCATCGCGCCCACCACCAGACCGTTGCGGTTCTCCATCAACGTGTGTCCCATGAAGCGCAGCTCGCTGGCGGTCTTGCCTTTGCGGTACAGCCTGCTGTCGGGGTCGGTACTCGATTCGTGTGTCTCGTTGCTGCGGGGTTTGCCTCGGAAGTCACCGCCACCGCCACCGCCACCGCCATCAGCATCGTCACCACCGTCCTTGGGCACGAAGCTCTTGTGCCCAGCCCAGGCCTGGATCAAGGTGCCGTCCACGCTGAAGTGCTCCTTGGACAGCCACTTCTTCTTGTCGGCCTGTTTGAGCACCTCGTTGAAGAAGACCACCACCGCTTCGTGTTCGATCAAGCGCTGGCGGTTCTTGCTGAACACCGTGGGTACCCAGGTTGCATCGTCCATCGACAGACCAATGAACCATCGAAACAGCAGGTTGTATTGCGTCTGCTCCATCAACTGCCTCTCGGAACGAACGGAGTACAGCACTTGCAGCAGCATGGCGCGCAACAGCTTCTCGGGTGCGATGCTGGGACGTCCGCCCTTGACGTCGTCTTCATACATCCGGGCGAACAGCCCGCCCATCTCGGCCAGCGCCTTGTTGACCATCGTGCGGATGACTCGCAACGGGTGATTCCCTGGCACGAAGTCGTCGAGCTTCTTGAGGGTGAACAGGCCTTCGGTGTAGGTGTCAGCGCCGCGCATGAGGGAGTCGTTTCGAGGTGACGGGATGTGCCCCTACTGTGCCACGACACACCGTTTCGAGCGACTTGCCTATGAGGTATTTCAGCAGCCTG
>NZ_JBFJMY010000533.1:0-2585 GCF_041633695.1 Hydrogenophaga sp. | reverse complement strand
GACCGTTTCGCCCAAGCCGGTCGTCATGGAGTAGCCTGATCGCACGTCCCAAGCGTGGGTCACGCCGTTGCCGTAGATGTGCCAATCGACAGGTCTCCCTGCAGCTTTCAGTTCCTCCATCAATGGATAGCAAAAGGGCTTAATGGGCGTTTCGCGGTCTGCTTCCGCCATTAGCATTAACACTGGGCGATCAATGTCGAAACGTAAGAAATTAGAAGCCGAAGCTGCGGGACCTGCCTGGAACCCGCAACTACCGTACCAGCCAACCGATGCGCGGAATCGGTGGGCGCTCCCAAAGTAGGAGCTAACGGAGGGACTAGCCACCACCGCTGCGGTAAATGCCCCCATAGAGTAGCCAACCTGGTAAATGCGGCCTTTGTCCACTTCTTTGAGTGTTTGCAGATGTGCAAGCGCATCGAACGTGTCACGCCACACCAGTGCATTGCGTATGACCCCATTGCGACAGTCCTTCTGCCCCCTGGGTTGGAAGCTGTCCAACATAAGCACCAAGTAGCCAGCCTCCAGGAACTCCTTCATACGCTCACGCAATGCCAACGTGTCTACACCACCGCACGAGTGGGTGACAACGATGGAGGGGAAGGGGCCCTCGGTGTCATTGGGCTTGAAAGCCGTATTCCCAAGCGACGAGAACAAGCCCAAGATCTTCACCTCGTTGGTGAATTTCAGTGGCGAAAATGGAGTTATGAATCGATCCAATATTCCGGCCGGAATGGGCCGCGAGGCCGCCTCCAATGTTCCCGGCGCAGGCTGGGCGGTTGATGTATTGGCCATTGCCAAGAGACATACCAGGGCAACAGCCGAACCGATGTTGGTTGGCATTGATCGCATTGAGGCACTCCATCTCGAATCAGTGATGGTATGGACTCCTTCGCTCGTCTGCGCGACATCCGTGCTCGGGTCTTCATTGACGCGGGGATCAGGTCCTCACTCAAACAAAAGAGGTCCGACATGAATGCTACTGCCATGGCCGTCGATTTGGACAAATCCGGTATCGAAATTGCCGTGGCAGACGAGCATTAGCGCATCGCTGAAACCCGGTGCTCAAGAAACACCAGACGACAGATGGATTTTCATGGTGTTTTCGCAGGGGACGAGCTGTATGCCCATTTCTTCAGCGCCCCAATCTTCAACCAGCCAGAGCCTGTTGCACGCTCTCAGCCAGCGGCGTCGTAGGCCGGCCGATGAGCTGGCTCAGTTGGTGGCTGTCGTCGAACAGGCCGCCTTTTGACGCACCCGTGTCGGAGTCGGCCAGCATCTGCGCCAGTCCGCTGGGCAGGCCTATTTTTTCCAGCGTTGAAGCGAAGACTTCTTGCGGCATGTCCTGGTAGGCCACGGGTTTGCCGGACTGGCGGGCGAGTTCGGCGGCGAGTTCGGTGAGGGTGTAACTGGTGTCTCCGGCGAGTTCGTAGACCTTGCCTGCCTGGCCTTCGGCGGTGAGCACCGCAGCGGCTGCGGCGGCGTAGTCGGCGCGGGAGGCGGAGGCGATGCGGCCGTCTTGGGCGCAGCCGATCACGGCCCCGTGTTCCAGCGCGGCGGGCGCGCTGGCCAGGTAGTTTTCGGTGTACCAGCCGTTGCGCAGCAGGACATAGGGCAGGCCGGATGCGGCGAGCAGGGCTTCGGTGGCCTGGTGTTCGGTGGCGAGGCCCAGCGGCGAGCGGTCTGCGTGCAGCAGGCTGGTGTAGGCGAGCAGCTGCACCTGTGCCTGGGCGGCGGCTTCAATCACCGCCTTGTGTTGCGGCAGGCGCTGGCCAACCTCGCTGGACGAGATCAGCAGCAGCTTGCTCGCACCTTTGAAGGCGGTGGCCAGTGAGGCCGGTTGTGTGTAGTCGGCGTGTCGCACCTGCACGCCCAGGGCGGCCAGGTCGGAGGCCTTTTCTGGACTGCGTACCGCTGCCACGATCTGGGCGGCTGGCGTGGTTTTGAGCAGGTTCTGAATGACGAGGCGGCCCAGTTGGCCAGTGGCTCCGGTGATGACGATCATGAAAATTTCCTGGGTTTTTGAATGGGGAGCGGGCAGAATAGCAAGGCAGCTTACTTTTTGTAAGTACATACCCAGAGGTAAGTGATATGGACGAAACCCAGGTTTCTACGGGTGCGGGCGGGATGGCGGCCTTGATGCGGCGCGGCGAGCTGTTTTCGGCCGCGTGTCCGTCGCGCGAGGTGCTTCAGCACGTCACCAGCCGTTGGGGCGTGCTCTTGCTGGTGGCCTTGATGGCCGGGCCGCACCGCTTCAGCGATCTGCGCCGCAAGGTGGGCGGTGTGAGCGAAAAAATGTTGGCGCAAACGCTGCGCTGGCTGGAGGCGGACGGTTTTGTGCTGCGCCAGGTGCATGCCACGGTGCCGCCGCAGGTCGAGTACAGCCTCACCCCGCTGGGGCAGGAGGTGGGCCAGCGGGTGGAGGCACTGGCCGATTGGATCGAGTGCGCCATGCCGGACATCATGGCGTCGCGGAACGCGCGCGAAGCGGTCCAGACTCGGGAGCCCGTGGGCGTTCACCGCATCCGTTGATGATCCGGCCGAGTGAGGTTTTGAATTCCGTTTGGGCTGCGCTTGTCTAAGCCCTT
>NZ_JBFJMY010000532.1:0-2587 GCF_041633695.1 Hydrogenophaga sp. | reverse complement strand
GCGTGAGTCCCTTGCCGTAGACCATCTCGTAGGCCAGCGCGCCGGGGGCAAATACGCGGGTTTCGATCGGCAGCTCCGCTTGCGACAGTCCGGTGGAGGTGGCGTTGATCACGATGTCAAAACGCTCGTCCTGCAAGTCTTCGTAACCACCGGTCTGCAAGCGGGCATGCGCCGAGAAGTCGTGGCGCAGCAGATGCGCCTTGTCGGCACTGCGGTTGGCAATCGCCATCAGTGCCGGCTTTTGCGCGGCGATCGGCAGAATGGCCCCGCGCGTGGCGCCGCCTGCGCCGCAGATCAACACGCGTTTGCCGGCGATGGCCGTGCCCAGATTGCGCTGGATGTCGTTGACCAGACCCACACCGTCGAAATTTTCCGCCCAGATGCGCTCGCCATCGAACTTCAAGGCATTGGCTGCGCCCGCCAGGCGCGCTCCTTCTGCCGGATCGGTGGCGAGCTCAAAGGCCTGCAGCTTGAAGGGCAGCGTCACGTTCGCACCGAGCCCGCCTTGCGCGCGGAACGTTTGTACCGTGGCCGCAAAGGCGTCCAACGGCGCTTCGATGGCGGTGTATTCCAGGTTTTGGCCCGTGGCGGCAGCGAACAGGCTGTGGATCAGCGGCGATTTGCTGTGGGCAATGGGGTGGCCGAGAACGGCGTAGCGGTCGGGCATGGGTGGGTAGCGTTGAAACGGACGGGGAGTGGTCATTGTCGCCCAAGGCCATATGGGGCCACGGGTTTTGTGGCGGGCACGGCCCGCACACAGGACGGGCGGACATACCATTGGCGCATGACTTCTTCACTCAAAATCGATTTCGTCTCCGATGTGACCTGCCCCTGGTGCGCCGTGGGCCTGGGTGCTCTGGAGCAGGCGCTGGCCAAGCTGCAAGGCGAGGTGTCGGCCGATATCCACTTCCAGCCGTTCGAGCTCAACCCGCACATGGCCGCCGAGGGCCAGGACGCCGGTGAACACCTGACCGAAAAATACGGCTCCACGCCCGAGCAACAAGCCCAGATCCGCGAAACCATCCGCCAGCGGGGCGAAGAGGTGGGTTTTGAGTTCAAGCGCGAAGGCCGTGGCCGCGTGTGGAACACCTTCGATGCCCACCGCCTGCTGCACTGGGCCGAAGTGGAGGGTGCAAGCGGACAGCAGCCCGCGTTGAAAAAGGCGCTGCTCAAGGCCTGCCATGGCCGCGCGGAAAACATGTCGTCCCATGCGGTTCTGGCCGACATCGCCGAATCCGTGGGCCTGGACCGTGCCCGCGCAGAAGCCATTTTGGCCAGCGGTGAATTCACCGCAGAGGTGCGCGAGCGCCAGCAGTTCTACGCCAGCGCCGGCATCCGCTCGGTGCCCGCCATCATCATCAACGACAAGCACCTGATTTCGGGTGGGCAACCGGCTGCGGTGTTCGAGCAGGCGCTTCGGCAGATCGCGGCAGACGCGGTTTAACAAGAGCCGCAGCGTCTGGCCTCTTCTCTGGAGGCAGTTTGCGGCTCAGAACAAGGCACGTGCTTCTGGCTTCGCTTTCGAGCGAAGCATCCAAAGTCAACCAAGATGGGTTTGCCCATTTGTTGATATTTACGTCAATTATTTCTATTTTTGTAGATTAGTTGATATAGTTATCAAGTGCAAACCCTTCAAGAACTGGGCGAAGCTGTTGCCGAACGCCGCAAGGCCTTGGGCCTGCGCCAGCAGGCGGTGGCAGAGCAAGCCGGTATCACCCCCGAGTCCTTGTCCCGCTTTGAGCGGGGCCGCAGCGCCGAGTTCGGCTCGCGCAAGCTCCTGGCCGTGCTCGCGGTGTTGGGCATGGAGCTCAACGTCATCCGCTCGGGCCAATCCGGCACGCTCGACGAGCTGAGGCAGGAGCGCAACCAGGCATGAAGCTCTCGGTCTACGTTCTGGGCCGCAACGTGGCCACGCTGGAGCAGTCGGGCGACTTCAAGAGCGTGCTCACCTACAACGCCAACACCGTCGATACCGCGCCAGACGATTTCGTCTCGCTCACCATGCCGGTACGCACAGAAAGCTACGTGTGGGACGACCAGCTCCCCCCGGTTTTGCAAATGAACCTGCCCGAAGGCTATTTGCTCCAGGTGATTCAAGAGCAGTTTGGCCCGCACATCGGCGCCAGCCCGATCGCCCTGCTGTCGGTCATCGGGCGCAACATGGTGGGCCGTGTGCAAGTGGCCGCACCCGGCGCCGAACTCAGCGAACCCGCCAAGCCGGTTGAAGTGGCCGCGCTGCTGAAAGGCGACAACTCGGAAGCCGCCTTCGCCGCCTTGGTGCGCGAACACGCCACCAGCGGCGTATCGGGTGTGGTGCCCAAGTTTCTGGATGCGCAACTCGAAACCGAATCCGTTCGGCTTGAGCGAACCTTCGTTCGGGCTGAGCCCACCTCCGTTCGGGCTGAGCCTGTCGAAGCCCTGGCGAAGCACCGCAAAGCCAGCCTTTTGACCCACCGCCACATCATCAAAGGCTCCAGCGCCCAGCTGCCTTTCGTGGCCTTGAACGAACACCTGTGCATGCAGGTGGCCAGCCGCGTGATGCCCACCGCCAAAACCGACGTGTCAGACGATGGCCAGGCGCTGGTGG
>NZ_JBFJMY010000531.1:0-2589 GCF_041633695.1 Hydrogenophaga sp. | reverse complement strand
GTCGTCGAGCCTCACAAGTCATGCCTGCCTTGGGCCCGGCAGCGGCCCTTGGGTCTTCAGAGCGATCAGTCGTCCCAGTCACCGCGACCATGGCCGTGCCCACGGTGGTGTTTTTTCCACTTTTTCTTGTCGTAGCGGCGGTCGTCCCAGCGCGGACCGTAGTCCCAGCCGGTGTGCACCACAGGGCCCCGCACCACCACCACCTCGCGCTGGATCACGCGTGGGCGCTGCTCGTAAACCACCACCCGCTCCTGGTACACGGGTTCCTGGTACACCACCACCGGGCGGGGCCGCACCACCACCGGCGGCGCGTTGGAAACCCCCACCGCCACGCCGGGCGAATGCACGCCCACCGACCAATACACATCGCCCGCACGTGCCTGGGTGGCCACGGTGCTAAACGCCCATGCGCCAGCCGCCAGCGCCACCACGGCCAGTCCACGTGCCCATGCCGAGCCCCGGCGCCATGCTGTTGTGTTCATTGTTTGCCTTTCAAAAGAAGCAAGACCTTGCCCCATGGGCGTATTACAGACAATTTCGCTGTAACCTGTGCTGTACGCCCGGTGAAAGGCGTAGCCAAACGTAACCACGACCCCGCCACACCATGAACACCCGATCGGACCAACTCCCCAACGCCCAAGACGTGCTCGACTACTGGTTCGACGACGGCTTGCAGAACGACTGGCCGAGCCAGAACCTGAACCCCCGCTGGTTTGGCGGCGACGCGGCGCAGGACACACAGATCCAACAGCGCTTTGGCTCGCTGGTGAAAGCCGCGCTCAAAGGCGGTTTACAAAGCTGGGAATCCGATCCTCTGACCCGGCTCGCGCTCATCATCTTGCTCGACCAGTTCACCCGCAACGTGTACCGCGGGCAGGCGCTGGCGTTTTCGGGCGACGCCAGAGCGCAACAACTGGTGCTGCAAACCCTGGCCCTGGGCCAGGACGCGGACCTGCCCCGCGTGGCCCGGGTGTTTCTCTACATGCCGCTGATGCACGCCGAAGCCCCTGGGCTGCAAGACGAGTGTCTGCAACGCTTCACCCGCTTGCTCGAAGACGCCACGCCCGAGCTGCGCGACACCCTGGCGGGCAATCTGCGTTTTGCCTACCAGCACCGCGACATCATCGCCCGCTACGGCCGCTTTCCTTACCGCAACGCGGCACTGGGCCGCACCAACACGGCGGAAGAAGAAGACTTTCTGAAAGACGGCCCCCGCTTCGGCCAGTAGCCCGCCCACCAGATGGCGCAGCGGCACGGTGCTATCGTGCGCCCAAACACCCCACCGGCCAGCCCAGCCTTTTCCTCATCCCCGCTTCAAGCCATGTCCAGCACCCTGGTGATCCACGCCCACCCCCGCCCCGGCCATTCCATCGTCACGCAAGAGCTGCGCCGCACGCTCGAATCGGTGGACGAGCTGTCGGTGCGCGCGCTCTACGAGCTGTATCCGGACTTTGACATCGACGTCTCCAGCGAGCAGCAGGCGCTGGAACAAGCCGACCTGGTGATCTGGCTCGCGCCGGTGCACTGGTACAGCGTGCCCGCCCTCATGAAACACTGGTTCGATCAGGTGCTGGCCCACGGCTGGGCCTATGGGCGCGGCGGCAACGCCCTGCAAGGCAAACGGGCCTGGTGGGTGGCCAGCGCCGGCGGCGCGGTGCCGGCCTATTCGGTGGGCGGCTCCCACGGGCGGCCTTTTGCCGATTTCATCGCCCCGGTGGAACACATGGCGCGCTATTGCGGCATGCAATGGTTACCCCCCTTCGTGGTGCACGCCGGCCACGCCGCCGACGCCGATACCCGGCGCGCCACGCGCGAAGCCCTGCTGCAACAACTGCGGCAACACCAGGGCCAGGCACAGCTAGCGGCCCGGGGGGCGGCGGCATGATCCAGGCGATTCTGTTCTTGCTGGCGGCCCTGGTCTTTGTGCCGCTGGCGGTGCGCCTGGGCCTGGGTTCGGTGCTGGGTTATCTGGTGGCCGGCATGGTGATCGGTCCGGTGGGCCTGGGTCTGGTGTCCGACCCCACGGCCATCCTGCACGTGTCCGAACTCGGTGTGGTGCTGATGCTGTTCGTCATCGGCCTGGAGCTGGAGCCCAAGCGCCTGTGGGCCATGCGCCTGGCCGTGTTCGGCGGCGGCACGCTGCAAATGCTGCTCTGCGCCGCCCTGCTGTTTCCGCTCGGCCTGGCCATGGGCTGGCGCTGGCAATCGGCCCTGGTGGGCAGCTTGGCGCTGGCGCTTTCCAGCACCGCCATCGTGGTGGGCATTTTGCAAGAGCGCAACCTCATGGCCTTGCCGGTGGGCAAGAACGGCTTTTCCATGCTGCTCTACCAGGACATCGCCGCCATTCCTCTGCTCGGCCTGGCCGCCCTGCTCGGTGCCAGCGGCGTCAGTGGTGCAGAGACCGCATCCACCAGCCACGGCAGCGGCCCGCTGCTGCAACTGGCCGCCGTGCTGGGCGTGGTGGTGTTTGGCCGCTATGTGGCCTACCCGCTGATGCGCAACATCGCCCGGTTGCGGGTGCGCGAACTCTTCACCGGCTTTGCCTTGCTGCTGGTGCTGGGCGTGGCCGCGCTCATGGAGCAAGTGGGT
>NZ_JBFJMY010000530.1:0-2593 GCF_041633695.1 Hydrogenophaga sp. | reverse complement strand
GCCATCGTGCTCAACACGCCGGGTGAACCCTCGTCGGTCATGACCAGCCTGGACGGCCATCCGCTGGCGCTGCAAGGCCGCGCGGGCGCCGCTCTGTCGGTGGCCACCCTGAGTTCCTTCTTGGCCGGTTGCATGGGCATCGGCCTGGTGGCCGCCCTGGCGCCCTGGGTGGTCGAACTGGGTTTCCATTTCGGCCCGGCCGAATACACCGCCTTGCTGGTGCTCGCTTTGGTGGGCGCCACGGTGCTGGCCTCGGGTTCTTTTCTCAAGGCCTTGGGCATGACGGTGCTGGGGCTGCTGATGGGGCTGGTGGGCTGGGATGCCATCACCGGCACGGTGCGCTTTGTGCCCGAAGCGCTGGAACCCTGGCTGGGGCGCCACAACGGCTTGACCGACGGTGTGGCCTTCATCGCGCTGGCGCTGGGCTTTTTTGTGGTGGCGCCGGTGATCGCCGAAATGGCGGGGCAGAGCCGTTCGGTGGCCACGGTGGACGCATCCGCCTCCAGCCTCGCGGGCTTGGACGGGCCTGCCACCGCTTCGCCCGGGTTCACCGAGTCGCCGATGTCACCCATGTCACACCCTGCGGCGCTGGCGGATGCACCCGCCTTGGTGGCGGGCCTGCACACCCGGCCCACGCGTGCCGAGCTGCGTGACTGCCTGCCCGCCCTGTGGCGCGGCACGGGGCTGGGCGCCTTGCTCGGCATTTTGCCGGGCGGTGGCGCCTTGCTCGCCTCGCTCGCGGCCTACAACCTGGAGCGCTTTGTTTCGCGCAAGCGCACGCCAGCGCTGGGCAGCGGCCATCTGCGCGGTGTGGCGGCACCCGAAGCCGCCAACAACGCCGGTGCACAAACCGCCTATCTGCCCTTGCTGACCCTGGGCATACCGCCCAATGCCGCCATGGCCTTGCTGCTCGGGGCCATGGTCTTGCACCATGTGGAGCCCGGCCCACAACTCATGGCCGTCCACCCCGATCTGTTCTGGGGCCTGATCGTCGCCATGTGGATGGGCAACCTTTTGCTCTTGCTGCTCAACCTGCCGCTGACGCGGTTCTGGACGCCGGCCTTGCTGCAAGTGCTCAAGCTGCCACGCGCCGCCATTCTGGTCGCCCTGCTCGTGGCCGCCGCCTTGGGCGCTCTGGCCTTGGGACCGCACGGCTGGGGGGTCTGGCTGGTGATGGCCATGGGGGCACTGGGCTATGTGTTCAACCGCCTGGGTTGCGAAGCCGTGGCCCTGCTGCTGGGCTTTGTGCTGGCCCCGGCCATGGAAGAGCAACTGCGCCGCAGCCTGCAATTTTCGCGCGGCAACTGGCTGGTGTTTCTGGAGCGCCCGATCTCGGCCGCTCTGCTGCTGCTGTCGGTGTTTCTGCTGCTGGTGGTGGTGTTGCCCACGGTGCGCCGCAACACCGGGCATTGAGCCGAGCTTGTTGGCGCACCCGCTGACAAGAGCGGGCTTTCCCCCGCCGTGCCGGGGTTGAAAGCGGAGGCGGCAAACGCCTTCGGCGTCTGTGCCGATAATCGAGCAGATGTCTGTCACAACCGCACCCGATCATCCCCATCTCACATCCGGTCTTTTGCTCGCAGGCGCGGGCTCCATCGCCTTCAGCGGCAAGGCCATCATCGTCAAGCTGGCCTACCGCTACGGTGTGGATGCGGTGACGCTCATCATGTACCGCATGTTGTTTGCGCTGCCGCTGTTCCTGGCGCTGGCCTGGTGGTCGAGCCGGGGCAAGCCGCCGCTGACCCGGCACGACTGGCTGGGCATTGTGGGCCTGGGTTTTTCGGGCTACTACCTGGCGAGTTTTCTGGACTTCTGGGGCCTGCAATACATCAGCGCCAGTCTGGAGCGGCTGATCCTGTATCTCAACCCGACCTTGGTGCTGGTGCTGGGCTGGGTGCTCTACAAGCGCCGCATCACGCTCTTGCAGGGCACGGCCATGGCGGTGAGTTACGCCGGGGTGTTGCTGGTGTTTGGCCACGAGGCCGGACTGCAAGGGCCCGACGCCGTGCTGGGCACGGTGCTGGTGTTTCTGAGCGCGGTGAGCTACGCGGTGTACCTGGTGTACAGCGGCGAACTGGTGAAGCGCCTGGGCTCTTTGCGCCTGGTGGGCCTGGCCACCAGCGTGGCCTGTGTGCTGGTGCTGGTGCAGTTTGTGCTGTTGCGCCCCATGAGCGATGCGTTTGCAGTGGCGCCCGAAGTGATTTGGTTATCGGTGCTCAACGCAGGGGCGTGCACGTTCGCGCCGGTGCTGATGGTGATGATGGGGGTCGAGCGCATTGGCTCTGGCCTGGCGGCGCAGACCGGCATGATCGGTCCCATGTCCACCATTCTGATGGGCGTGCTGATTCTGGGCGAGCCGTTCAACGGCTGGATTTTGGTCGGTACCGTGCTGGTGATGGGCGGCGTGTTCATGGTCTCCCGGTTTGGCCAGCGCACACTGCCGCCACCGGTGGGCAAATAGCGCAGCTGGACGCGTCTGGACGCGGCTTCAAATTTTTTTCCCGGCGCGCAGGCGCCGGTTCATTTTTTTCAGCACAGGAGATTCACACATGGACATGGGCATCAAAGGCAAATGGGCGTTGGTTTGCGGCGCCAG
>NZ_JBFJMY010000529.1:0-2597 GCF_041633695.1 Hydrogenophaga sp. | reverse complement strand
GAGCACGACCGTCGTACCGTGTGCCGTGCCCTTGCCCATCAGCGTGCGCAGTGAGTCGTAGACTCCTTGCACGGCCAACGGCGAGAGGCCGAGGGACACTTCGTCCAGCAACAGCACCCGGGGATTTGTCATCAACGCGCGACCTATCGCGACCGACTGCTGCTGACCGCCCGACAAGGTGCCGGCAGCCGCTTTCAGTTTGGGTTTGAGTTGCGGAAACGCATCGAGCACGGTATCCAGGTTCCAGCGGCCCTCGCGCTTGGCCGACAGGGCGACGAGCAGGTTCTCTCGCACGGTCATCGCGGGGAACAGCTTGCGCCCCTCAGGCACCAGCGCCAGTCCGGCTGCGGCACGGCGGTGCGCAGGTAGCGTGCTCACGTCGATGCCGTCAAACACGATACGACCGGCTGCCACCGGATGCACACCCGCCAGCGTTCGAAGCAGTGTGGTCTTGCCAGCGCCGTTGGCGCCGACGAGCGCCAAGGTCTCGCCTTGCTCGATATCCAGGCTGATGCCTTGCACGGCCGTCAGCAGGCCGTGTCTGGCCTCAAGGTCTTCGATCTTCAGCAAGCTCATCGCCCACCCCCCAGATAAGCATCCACCACGGTGGCGTTGGCCAGCACTTCTTGGGGATCTCCTTGCGCGATCACGCGGCCAGCGTCCATGCAAACCAGCCGTTGGGCCACCTGCAGCAGCACATGCACGATGTGCTCAATCCAGACGATGGCGATGTCCCGGGCATGCAGCACCTTGATGGTCTGCACGAGTTCTGCCGCCTCACCGTCGGTGAGCCCGCCACCGATCTCGTCCAACAGCAGAACCTGCGGGTTCGTGGCCAGTGCACGGGTCAATTCCAGTCGCTTGCGGTCCAGCAGGCCCAATGTCGCGGCGCGCCGGTTGGCCACCTTGTGCATGCCGCAGAGTTCGATCGCATCGATGCTGCGCTCGTAGGCCTCATTGCGGCGAAAGCCACCCCCGTGTGTGGCCGCCGTGAAAACGTTTTCGAACACGGTCATGCCACCGAAGGGCTGCGGCACCTGGTGGGTGCGCACGATGCCCATCTTGCAGCGTGTGGCAGCATCCAGCGATGAGACGTCGCTGCCCTTGAAACCGATCGTTCCGGCGGTAGCGGCTTGTGAGCCCGACAAAAGACTGAGCAAGGTGGTCTTGCCGGCGCCGTTTGGTCCGACGATGCCGATCGCATCGCCGCGTCGAACCTCGAAATCCACGCCGTCAAGAACGACCAGTGCACCGTAGTGCTTACGCAGTCCTTGTGCAGAAAGCAAGGCATCTGTTAACGACATGGTGCGGCTATCCAAAGCGAATTCAGGCGTAGGTGCGCAGCTTTGCGGCCACCGGAACGTTGGGATCGCCCGCGTTCTCTGTGATGACGTAGTCGTACTTGTACTTCGAACCCGCAGCGGCCTTGACCCATTGCGTGCCGATCAGCGGTGTCGCGCACGCACCCGGCACGGGTCCCGTTGTGAAATCGACCTTGCCCACCGTGGTCGTCGTCACCAAAGAGCCCAGTGCCTTGGCCACGCTGGTCTTGTCCTTCGGATTGGTGCAGGCCTTCAATGCTTCGAAGCCAGCGTCGAGCAAGGACATCGAAGCACCGAGTTGCTGGTTCCATTGCTTGTTCGCGGCCTTCTCGTAGCCGTCGGCCAGCTGCATGCTGCTCACACCTGTCAATGGCGACTTGTAGGGAAAGGTCTTGTGCCAGTAGCAGGCACTGGAGAGGTTGAAGCCCAGCGGACCCAGCGCCTCAACGGTGGACGGGAACAGCCCTGTCTTGGCAACCTGAACGATCTTGATCGTTTTCGCGAGGCCCTGCTGGGCCGCCTGGCGCCAGAAGGTGGCAAAGTCTGACGGGATCGGAAAGGTGTTGAAGATGTCGCACTTCTCAGCCTTGAACTTTGCGATCTGAGCCGAAAAATCGGTGGTGCCTGTTTCGTATGGACCGGCATCCACGATGGTGAAACCGGCCTTCTGCAGCGCAGGCGCCAGGCTGGCACGAATGGCATTGCCATCGGCGTCGTTGGGGTACAAGGCGGCCACCTTCTTGTTGGTAGACAGCTGACCCCACTGAGAGGTGTACGCCTGGACGAACTCGCCGACGCCGAACGAGAAGTGGAAAGTCCACTTGAACGGAGAAGGTTCGCCTGGCTTGGCGCCGCGCCCGAAGTACCAGGCTTCCCAAGGTGTCACGGTCGAAAGGCAGGGCACGCCCGCTCCCTCGCAAGCATCGGCGACGGGGTTGACGGTCTCAGGCGCTGACGTGACGAGAATGAGATCGACCTTGTCGGCGTTGATCAGGGTCTTGGCCAACTGGCTGGCTCGGGCCGGATCGGATTGCGTGTCGCGGTCCAGGATCTCGACCGCGTATTTCTTGCCGCCCACGGTCAGTCCGTCTTTCAACGATTTGCGAGCCAGTTCGAGCACATAACCATCGGCCTCACCGAAGCCTGCCAAGGCACCGGTTCGCGGACTGATGAACCCGACCCGAATCGTGTTGGCGCCGTCGGCACCCTGGGCGAAGATGGAGGTGGGGTTCAGCAAAGCCAACCCGACGGCGCCACCGGCGCCGAGCACTGTTC
>NZ_JBFJMY010000528.1:0-2601 GCF_041633695.1 Hydrogenophaga sp. | reverse complement strand
TGCGCTGGGCGTGATCCGGATGTTGATCGAAAAGGATTTGCCCACCGAACTGGTGCCGTTGTTGAACCAGGCGTATGACGCGTTCGGCGACAAGTTGCCATCCGTTCGGGCTGAGCCTGTCGAAGCCCTCACGGGATTCATCTACGACCGCCTCTCCGGCAGCCTGCGCGAACAAGGCTTCAGCGCACAAGAGGTCGATGCCGTCATGGCCCTGCGCCCTCAGCGTCTCGCCGAAGTGAGCCAGCGCCTGAACGCCGTGCGCGCCTTCGCCGCCTTGCCCGAAGCGCCCGCCCTCGCCGCTGCCAACAAACGCATTGGCAACATCCTCAAGAAATCCGAAGGCGAAGGCGCCGCCGTGAACCCGGCGTTGTTTGCCGAATCGGCTGAAAAAGATTTGTACGCCGCCATGCAGGCGACCCTGCCCACCGCCAACGCCCAATTCGACGCCGGCGACTACACCGCCTCGTTGCAAACCCTGGCGGCGCTGCGCACCCCGGTCGATGCCTTCTTTGACGGTGTCATGGTGAACGCGGATGATCCCAAACTCAAGGCCAACCGCCTGGGTCTGCTCGGCGAGTTGCACCAGGCCATGAACCGCGTGGCCGATTTGTCGCGTCTGGCATCGTGACAAGCTCTACACTCCCACGCAGTGCGGGCCGTTACCTCCGGAGGCGCGGCCTTGACCGCTAGCGGGTGCACACCATGAGGCGCGAACCATGAAACTGCTCATCCTCGACCGCGACGGCACGCTCAACCGCAACCGCGACGACTATGTGGCTTCGCCCGATGAGTGGGAAGCGCTGCCCGGCGCGCTGGAAGCGGTGGCGCGGCTCAACCAGGGCGGTTGGCGCGTGGTCTTGGCGACCAACCAGTCCGGCATCGGGCGGGGTTTGTTCGAGATGGCCGCGCTCAACGCCATCCACGCCAAGATGCACCGCCAATTGGCCGCCGTGGGCGCGCGGGTGGAAGCGGTGTTTTTCTGCCCCCATGTGCCCGAAGACGGCTGCAACTGCCGCAAACCGGAACCCGGCCTGTTCCAGCAAATCGGCGCACGTTTTGGCGTGGGCTTGAGCGAGGTGCCTTCTGCCGGCAATGCCATTCGGCACGCGCAGGCGGCCACCGCCGCCGGCTGTCCCGCGCACCTGCTGCTTTCGGGCAAATCCGAACACCTGCGCGAAAAACTGGCCGGCCACGACAACGGCACCCGCGCCGCCTTGTTGCACGGCTTGCCCGAAAGCGCCCATGTGCACAAGGATTTGTCGGCCTTTGCCGACTGGTTGCTGGAACCCTCCGGCGCCTGAATTTTTGTCGCTTCATTCACCGAATCCCCTACCGCTTCTTCACATGTTCCATTTGTTGCGTTCCGTTCTGCACCTGCTTTTCATGGCCGTGACCGTGGTGCCCTGGGCGCTGGCGGTTTTGATCGCCGCACCGTTTCTCAGCAGCAGCAAAATCTATTGGATGTGCGCGCGCTGGCTCAAGCTGGCGGTGGACGGCGGGCGCTGGATTCTGGGCATACGCAACCAGATCGTTGGTTATGAAAACCTGCCCGTGGGCAGCACAGCACCGGCGGTTCTGCTGCTCAAGCACCAGTCCACCTGGGAAACCTTTTCCATGCCCGCGCTGATGCCGCACCCGTTGGCCTACGTGTTCAAAAAAGAGCTGCTCTACGTGCCGTTTTTCGGCTGGGCCATGAGCCGCATGGACATGATCCACATCGACCGCAGCAAGCGCGCACAGGCCTTCAACAAGGTGGTGGAGCAGGGCAAGCGCCTGCTGGCGCAAGGCACCTGGGTCATCATGTTTCCCGAGGGCACGCGCATCCCGCGTGGGCAAAAAGGCGTGTACAAAAGCGGCGGCACCCGGCTGGCGGTGGAAACCGGCGCGCCAGTGATCCCGATCGCGGTGAACTCGGCGGTGTGCTGGCCACGCAAAGCGTTCATCAAGCGCCCCGGTGTGGTGACGTTCTCGATCGGCAAACCCATTCCCAGCGCCGGTCGCCAGCCCGACGAGTTGATGCGCGAAGTCGAGGCCTGGATCGAGGCCGAGATGCGGCGCCTTGATCCAGAGGCTTATGGCCTCCCTGCCGCCACGCCATAGGCGTGCCACCCCCCAGGGAGCAACGCTGGCCGGCCGAAGGAGCCGGATCGGCGGCGCTCTCGGTGTCGCTTCCTCTCGTTGGCTTGGCTTGTCTTTGGTTGGTTCGAAGTCTCCCCATCCTGTTCTTTCTAGGCATGAAGCAGTTGTTGCAAATTGCGTTTGATTTTTTTGGCGGACCGGATCCGGTGGTGCCCGAAAAATCGCCTGCGCCTGCGCCCACCGCTCGGGTGCCCGAGCCCGACGCGCCACCGGCACTGCCGCTGTCTCAAGTGTTCCAACCCGCTGCCTGGCACCACCCGCGCGCCAACCGTTTGCTCCGCCTGGGCGGCTGCGACGTGGCCTACGAATTCAAGCGTGGCAAGCGCCGCACCATTGGCCTGTCGGTCAGCACCGATGGTTTGACGGTGAGCGCGCCGCGCTGGACGCCGGTGGGCGAGGTCGAGGCCTTGTTGCGCGACAAGCAGGCCTGGGTGATCGAAAAGCTGCAGCGTTCGCGCGAAC
>NZ_JBFJMY010000527.1:0-2611 GCF_041633695.1 Hydrogenophaga sp. | reverse complement strand
CCGTGCCGGTGATGGCATCCCAGCCCACCAGCCCCATCAGCAGACCCAGCACCGTCATGCCCAGGGCCTTGAGAAAAGAACCCGAGGCCAGCACCGTGGCGCCCACCAGCGCGAGCACCAGCAAGGCGGTGTATTCGGTCGGGCCGAAATGAAAACCCAGCGTCACCACCCAGGGCGCCAGAGCGGCCACCAGGCCAATGCCGATGCAACCGGCCAGAAACGAACTCAGGGTGGCCACCGACAACGCCGCGCCCGCGCGGCCTTGCAGCGCCAGCGGATGGCCGTCCAGGCTGGTCATGACCGACGAGGGTTCACCCGGCCGGTTGAGCACGATGGCCGACACCGAACCGCCGTATTGCGCGCCGTAGTACACCCCGGCCAGCACCATCAGGCTGGGCAAGGCCTGCAGCCCCAGGGTGGCGGGCAACAGCAGGCTGATCGCGGCCACCGGGCCCACGCCCGGCAACAGGCCGAACAGCGAACCCACCAACACACCGCAACCCACCAGCAACCAGACGTGGACCGACCAGGCGGCCTGCAAGCCCAGCGCCAGTTGATCCCACCAAGAAAATGCCATGTTCGTGCCTTGGGTATTCGGGTGTTCAGCGCGGCGCCAGGGCCGGCCACAAAGGCGTGTCCAGACCCAGCACCAGCCAGATGCCGGCCACCAACAGCGTCAGCAACAGCGCCCACGAGGCGCTGTACCTGGGCAACGGGTCGCGCAGCGGCAGCACCGCCAGCAGGAATCCGCCCAAACCGATCACCAGTCCCAGCGTCGGCCAGGCCGACATCGATGCGCCGACCCAAGGCCACTGGGCAGGCCCGTTGCACAGGGCGAGCCAGAACAAGCCGCCCAGCACCCGCAGCAAACCCGGCAGCCCCCAGTGGGCGATGCGCCCACCGCCCACCGACTCGAAGGCCAGCGCCTTGAAGGCCAGCACCACACCGAGCAGCGCCAAGGCCACACCGAGAGCCAGGGGCAGCAAGCCGGGGCCCATTTGCCGCATCTGCCCCAGCGGATGGCCGGCCGCGGCCCAGGCAAAACCCACGCCCAGGCACAGAAACAGCAAGCCGGTGAGAAAGTCTTTCTGGTTCTTGATCATGTGATGCGGTCTTGCGTGGAAACCGGCGGAATCATTGCACCGGCGGCGTGCACGACAAGACCTCTTCCATGGTGGTCAGGCCTTCGGCCACGCGCACCGCACCGGCCAGGCGCAGCGGGCGCATTCCGTCGGCGACGGCCTGCTTGCGCAGCACGTCCAGTTGCGGTTCGCGGCTGACTTTTTCTTTGAAGGCTTCGGTCACCGTGAGCAACTCGTACAAGCCCATGCGGCCACGAAAGCCGGTCATGCGGCATTCCACACAGCCCACCGGCTCGTAGGGCCGGTATTTGCCGCTCACGCTCCAGGGTTTGACCAGATCGGTGAGCGCGGCGCGCGAGACGCTGGCCTGCGTTTCGTCTTCGCGGGTGCGGCAGGCCGGGCACAAGGTGCGCACCAGGCGCTGGGCCAGCACGCCCAGCACCGTGGCGTTGATGAGATAGGGCGGAATGCCCAGCTCCATCAGCCGCATGACGGCCGAGGGCGCATCGTTGGTGTGCAGCGTGGTGAACACCAGGTGGCCTGTGAGCGCGGCCTGCACCGCCATTTCGGCGGTGGCCAGGTCGCGCACCTCGCCCACCATGATGATGTCCGGGTCTTGCCGCATGAGGGCGCGCAGACCTTGAATGAAGTCCAGATCCAGATGCGCTTGCACCTGGGTCTGGTTGAAGGCCGGTTCGATCATCTCGATCGGGTCTTCCACCGTGCTCACGTTCACCTCTTCGGTGGCCAGGCGCTTGAGCGTGGCGTACAACGTGGTGGTCTTGCCCGAGCCGGTGGGGCCGGTCACCAGCACAATGCCGTGCGGGCGCCGCGTGAGCTCTTCCCAGCGCTGGGCGTCGTGCGCCGCAAAGCCCAGCGCGCTCAGGTCTTTCACCGTGGTGTCGGGGTCGAAAATGCGCATCACCAGCTTTTCGCCAAATGCGGTGGGCAAGGTGGACAAGCGCATCTCCACCTCGTCGCCCCGCGCCGCGCCGGTCGCAGTGGTGCCCGTGCCACCACCGGGCGCGGGCCGCAGCGTCTTGATGCGGCCGTCCTGGGGGCGGCGCTTTTCCACCACGTCCATGCGGCCCAGCAACTTGATGCGCGCGATCATCGCGCCCATCACACCCATGGGCATCTGGTAGACCGGGTGCAGCACGCCGTCGATGCGAAAGCGGATCACGCCCTGCTCGCGCCGGGGCTCCAGGTGGATGTCGCTGGCGCGCTGGTCGAACGCGTACTGCCACAACCAGTCCACCACCTGCACCACGCCCTGGTCGTTGGCGTCGAGCTGCTTGTTGCCCTTGCCCAGTTCCACCAGTTGCTCAAAGCTGCTGAAAGCCCCTTGTGCGCCACTTTTGTTGGCGGCCCGCACCGACTTGGCCAGCGCAAAAAATTCCGCCGTGTAGCGGCTGATGGCCGCCGGACTGGCCAGCACCAGGCGCACGCTGCGCCGCGTCTGGCGCTCCAGCTCGTCCACCCAATCGCGCACAAAGGGCTCGGCGGTGGCCACCACCACCTCGGTGCTG